>CAJMRR010000059.1 GCA_905215835.1 uncultured bacterium
GGACCGCAGGGGCCGGTGGGGCCAGCGGCCCAGAAGTTATCGTCCTCGCCCAGGCGGGAGATGTGGTCCTCAGCAACGCCCAGAGAACGCCACACGTCGTGGGTCTCGTCGTCCTCGGTAAAGACGGTGAAGTACAGGCGGTCGAGCGGCAGCTTGAACTCCTTGGTGATGAGCTCAAAGGCCCAGGCGCAAGCCTGCTGTTTAGAGACGCCGCCAAAGGAGAAGTCGCCGAGCATCTCAAAGAAGGACAGGTGACGGCCGTCCTCGCCGATGCAATCGATGTCGTTGGTGCGGACGCACTTCTGGCAGGAGATCGCGCCGATCTCCTTCATGGTCTTCTTGCCCTGGTAGTACTCCTTAAACTGGTTCATGCCGGCGTTGGCAAGCAGCAGCGAGGGATCATCGGGGACGAGGGACGAAGAAGGATAGAGCTTAAGACCGCGCTCCTCAAAGAAGTTGAGGAACTTGGAGCGGATCTCGGCCGTAGTCATTGACGGGTAGTCAGCACTCATAGAGGGAATCTCCTCGGTTTCACATCGAAACAGTTCAAACGTAACGATATTACCATCCCACCGCGCCTATGCAAAAAAGAGGGTCGCCAAACAGCGACCCTCCAGCGAAATTGCATGTTAGCACGTATGAATGTTAACCCGAATTACCCCGCTAGTTGTCGTCATCGTCCATGGAGCCGTCGATGCCGGTTTTGGTATCGTCGTCCGAGTCGGAGTCATCGTCTTTGGCGAAGGGGTTCTTGAAGAAGCCCGTGGCATCGGGCTGCAGACCAGAGAGCTTAATCCAGGGATTATCGAGCTCGGGCTTGGGCATGGCCTTGGCCTCGGGCGCAGTCTCGTTACCGATGAGCTCGGACTCATAGATGAATGTATCGTCTCCAAGCGCGTCATAGGCGGCGACCGGGTTGCCTTCGGCATCGCGATACGGCGTGCCCTTAAACACGGCGCCGTCGTATGCCACGAGCTGACGGCCGGTCTCGTTCTCAAAGTAATAGACAAAGATGCCCTTGAGGGCCGCACACAGCGGAATGGCAATGATCATGCCAATGGGACCCATGAGCGCCGAACCAATAACGAGCGCCGTGAGGCTCATGATGGGATGCACCTGCACCGAGCTCTGCATGACCTTAGGCGAAATCACGTTATCGGTGACGTTTTGCGCAACCATCGTCACGATGAGCGTCCATAACGCCAACATGGGGCTAAACATGAAACCGAGCACTGTGGCGATTGCTGCGCTCACCCAAGGACCGACGACCGGAACCAAATGCATGATGCCGGTAAAGATAGCCATGAGCGCCGCATACGGATGGCCAATGATCATAAAACCGATAAAGGCGAGGAAACCACCGCAGATGGACGTCACGACCATACCGCGCATGTAGCCGCCGACAGAGCGAGAAAGGATGGCGACCATAAAGCGGTACGAGGTCTCCTTCTCCTGACCGATGATGGTGCAAATCTCGTGGTGCATGCGAGGGTAGTCGCAGGCCATCCAGTACGCAAGCACCAGACCAAGGAAGATCACGAACAACTGCGAGGCCGTATTGGTGATGAGCGGGAACACACCGCGGCCAAGCTCGGCAGCGATCTGAGACACGTACTTCGATGCCACGGCAACCAGCGACGAAAGATTATCGTCCAAATACTCCTTGAGCGGCGTGTTGTTGAGCGTCTTGGCATGCGAGATCATCTCATTGAGATCGCCACCCGCAACACGAAGCTGCTCGGGCAGGCGGCTCAGGACTTCCATGATCTGACCAAAGAGAATCGGCGACAAAATGCAAACGACACCGACGAGCACGGCAACAACAACAATAAGCGCGATAAGTGAACCGATGCCGCGATTC
This sequence comes from uncultured bacterium, assembly GCA_905215835.1. Lineage (GTDB taxonomy): Bacteria > Actinomycetota > Coriobacteriia > Coriobacteriales > Coriobacteriaceae > Collinsella. The sequence continues at coordinate 1,862 of CAJMRR010000059.1, forward strand.
ACGCCATGGTGCTCGAGCCAGTTGGTGATCGGGGACATCACAAAAGCAATGATGGAGCCGACGGCAAGAAACTCGATAACCGGTGCCAGGATGCCCATAAGGTTAAAGATGACAGCAGCAATAACAATGCAGCCGACAACAGCCCAAATGCGCAGCGTCAGAATGCGGGTGTCGCGCAGCACGTGATCGGTTTGTTGGGGGTGCTCACTCATGAACGAATCATCACTCCGTCGGGGTCGATCTTATCCTGAATCTTCTTAAGCGTGCGGCGCAGCAGACGCGAAACCTGCACCTGAGAAATACCCAGTTTCTTGGCGATCTCGATCTGGGTCATGCCCTTCACAAAGCGCAGCTCGATCACCTCGCGCTCGCGCGGCGAAAAATCACGGATGGCTTCCTCGATCACTAGGCGGTCATCGGTAAAGTCGAGCTCGTTGTCGTCGTCGGCGTAACGGTCGAGAATCGAGGGGGCATCGTCGGAATCGGACGCACCAGGAGCCTCGATGGGCACCGAGGTATAAGCCGAAGACGATTCCATAGCCTCGAGGACCTCATCGACAGTCACATCTAGATACTCAGCGATCTCCTCAACCTTGGGCGAACGCTGCAGCTCGTTGGTAAGTTTGTCAGTAGCTTGGTTGACCTTGGCCGAGAGCTCCTGCAGACGACGCGGTACGCGCACGCTCCAACCCTTGTCGCGGAAATGGCGTTTGATCTCGCCCAGGATAGTGGGTGTTGCAAACGTTGTGAACTCGAGCCCGCGCTCAGGGTCAAAGCGGTCGATAGCCTTGAGCAAACCCAGATAGCCGACCTGCATGAGGTCGTCGAGCGGCTCGCCGCGATTCTTAAATTTGTTGGCAAGAAACCTTACCAGGTTCATATGGGACATGACGAGCTGCTCGCGGGCGTCCGGATCACCGGTCTCCTTGTAGCGACGAAACAGCTCGCGGGTTTTCTCCTTGTCCCAAGCGGTCTTGCCGCTCCGGGAACGTTCGGTCATTTTAAATATCCGCCTTGAGGTCGAGGGAAAGCGTCAGGGGCGCCGCAGTCTTTTCGTAGGAGTCGCACACGCTCGCGAGGATGAGCTCGGCATACACCGCAGCCTGGTCGTCTTCATCGACCGTAGCCTGATCGCCAAAGGTAATAGTCATGCCAACGTGGGTCTCATCGACATCGAATTTGATGGTGATGTCATCGCAGTCGACCGCGGTACAACCAAAGATGAAAGCCTCCTCGGCAGCCATGCGGATGTCCTCGATGCGATCGACAGACATGGAACACAGGGCACCAACGTTGGCTGCCGTCATGCGCACAAGGCGAGCGAGACGCGGGTCGCCGGCAACGGTCAGCGTGATGGGGCAGGTTGCTTCGCTACTCATCGCAGGACTCCTCAGAGGTCTCGGAGGGTGTATAGGTGTAATACTGAGCCGGCTTGGCTACAGACTTCTGGCCATCATCGTCGCCCGCGGCGGCCTCGTCCTCGCCAATTAGGACGCGCTCGGTAGGCCGCTCTGCCTCCGCAGCAGCAGCGGCGAGCTTGCGCTCGGCGTCGGCTGCAGGAGACTTCACCTTATTGAAGAGCTTCTGCACAGCACCGGCGGCGGAGTCGGTCACGCTCGACACAGCATTGCTGGCCTCGGCCATGCTGCCCGTAACCTCGGAAATGTCGCGAACCACGGCTTCGACCTCTACGAGATTGGAGGTAAGGGCATCAACTGCCGTCTTGCTCGACTTAAGCAGCGGCTCCATCTGGGCAAGCGCCGGCGTAAGCTCATCGACAGCGCCATCGAGCTTTGCCACCACAGGCTGAGCCTCGGCGATGGTGTTGTTGAGGTCGTTCACGGTCTTATCGAGCGAGTCGACAACGGTGCGGGTCTTACGCAGGGTAAGCGCGAGCTCAGCAATGGCCCACACGCCGGCAACGGCGAGCAGCAGCAGGGCAATTTGAATGGGACTCATACAAGCCTCCCGGAAGAATCGAAATACAGACGCTTTTCATGGTACCCCAAAGGGGACCGAACATGCCAAGAGCAGCAACGTGGGACAAAATTATCAGCAGCTACTTCGGTGCATTCCCGCTGCGGTCGCGTTCGCTTTGCTCTACGCGCCACTCTTCCCAGCCGCGCCCGGCAGGCTGCCAGAACGCGCCGCGCTCCAGTCCCTCGGGCAAATAGCGCTGATCGACCCAGCCTTCTGGATAATCATGCGGATACTTATACACACCGTATTCGTCGCTGCCGGGACGGTGACGATCGCGAAGATAGCTGGGCACCTCGCGCAGCCCACTTGAATGAATATCGGCCAGCGCCGCATCGATCGAAGCCTCACACGCGTTGGATTTTGGCGCCAAGCACACATAGAGTGCAGCCTGAGCCAGGTTAATGCGGCACTCGGGATAACCAATGACCTCGGCAGACTTAAACGCGGCATGTGCCACCAAAAGCGCCTGCGGGTCGGCGTTGCCAACATCCTCAGAAGCGTGAATCATAATGCGGCGAGCGATAAACTTAGGATCCTCCCCAGCATCGATCATGCGCGCGAGCCAATAGATCGTGGCATCGGGGTCGCTACCGCGCATGGACTTGATGAACGCACTGATGATGTCGTAGTGCATGTCGCCGTTTTTGTCATACGTAAAGCCGCGACGCGGGTTGGCGATCTTTACGTCATCCACGGTGATGGGATAGCGCTCCCCCGCCGCGGGCGCTGGCGTTCCCTCGGTATCGGGACGCGTGACGGCAATCTCGCTCGCAAGCTCGAGCGTCGTGAGCGCCGAGCGAGCGTCACCCGCTGCCAGCGTGCAGATGGTCTTGACCGTATCCTCATCGGCCGAGAACTTGCCGTTCAAACCCTGCGGCGCCTCGAGCGCACGCTCGATCAGCGTGGCGATATCCTCGTCTTTAAGATGCTCAAGCTCCACCACGCGACCGCGCGAGAGCAATGCCGAGTTGACCTCGAAGTACGGATTCTCCGTCGTGGCGCCAATCATAATGACGGTACGGTTCTCAACCGCATGCAGCAAGGCATCCTGCTGAGACTTGGAGAAGCGGTGAATCTCGTCGATAAACAGGATGGTGCGGCGGTCGTACGAATTCAGGCGCGTCTTGGCCTCGTCAATCACGCGGCGAAGATCCTTTACGGTACCCGTCACGGCGCTGACCTCGACAAACTCGCTCTTGGTATGGTTGGCGATAATGTGGGCCAGCGTCGTCTTACCCGTACCGGCCGGCCCGTACAGAATCACGCTCGAAAGCACGTCGTGCTCGATCGCGGCACGCAACCATGAGCCCTTACCGACGGCCTTTTGCTGGCCCACGTACTCGTCGAGCGAATTGGGTCGCATGCGCACCGCGAGCGGCGCATTTTTAAAGGAACGCTCGCGCGTCGAGGCAGAAAAAAGGTCGTCCATAGCCATCCCGTGCATCAATCAAAAACGTTTTCAACTAACCAGTATACCGAAAGGATACGAACTACCGTTCGTTAATATAGGTACGATGCGGAAACTTTAGACCCGGGAACAGCTTGCTCGTCAGTTCGCAGAAATAACCGTCCGTCATGCTCGCGATATAATCCACCACGGCTTGATCCTTGTCGTCCTGCCAGGCATAGGTGCGATCGTAGTAGGAAAGTTGCTGCTCAATGCGCGAAATATGGTGCTTAAAGATGTAAGAGGACTCGTCGCCACTGTTTAGATCCCGCAGGCAACGGTCGTAGAGCTTTACGAACGCCTCGCGCAGCTCTGCCTCGGAATCGCCTTCGATACCGCCCTTGCTATAGATCTTCTCGTAGTTCTCGCGCTTAGCTCGGCGGATTTCCTCAAACAGGTCCTCGCTCATCTCGATGCGCGGCTTACCATAGCTGTGCTCAACGATATCGATGGAGGCATGCGTGAGGATCCAACTGTTGTAGGCACCGCCCCGGCCATCATCAAAAGCGTCGGGCGAAAGCAGGCCCGCCGCGATCGCATCCTGACGGTCACGACCGACGTAGGCAAGAATATCCGAAATGCGAACGACGCAGCCCTCGAGCGTCATGGGACGCAGATGCTCAATTGCGCTATAGCCCGTGGCAATGCAATCCTCAACCGTCTGGTCAAACTGGTCAAAGGAGCTCATCTCCGAGAGCTCAAACACACGCTGCTCGTACTCGCCGTTATGGCATAGCACGCCGTCGAGCGTCTGGAGCGACACGTTGCGGCCATACAACGCGTCGAGCACGCGGACCGACTGCACGTTATGGAAAAAATAACGCCCCGTACGCTCGTGATAGATATCGTTGAGGAAGCGCTCGCCGGCATGGCCGAAAGGCGTGTGTCCCAAGTCGTGGCCCAGGCCAATCGCCTCGATCAGATCGCAATTGAGCCCCAGGGCGCGACCGATATCGCGCGCAATGCGCGAGACAAGCTGCACGTGCAAACCGCGGCGTGACAGATCGTCATTGCTACGGAAGCTAAAGACCTGCGTTTTACCTGCATAACGGGTATACGCCGGAAGATGAAGTATCTTTTCGGTATCGCGCATAAACGCCGGACGCATAAGCGTGCCTTTGTCGGCGGCGCGATCAATACGACGAATAGCCTGATCGTCGTTGCAACGATACGAGTTGACATAGCCCGAAGCACGATCGGCGGCAATGCGTTCGACAAGTTCGGGCGACAACGCCGAGGGGATACGGTCCATGCGCGCCTTAATGACGGCCGTTTCTTGATTAGATGCCATGGCATGCTCCTTAAGAAGGATGCGCAATCGGTTACAAAGTGCAGCCCACGACCTCGATTATGGCAAAAATCGGCACTAAAAACGGGAGCAATGGCAGGGAGCGCGATTTTGTGAAGAGACAGGAGAGGACCAGGGCCAGGAGTGCGACGGCAAATGCCACGATGCCACCCATAGGGTCGAGCGTGCAAAGCGCGAAGAGTGCCTTGGCATCCCCCATACCGATGCCCGGGATTTGGCGAAGACGACGCCAGAGGGACTCAGTCAGCACGAGAGCAAGATAAACAATGACGGCAAGACCCGCGTGGTCAAGCGCTGTGTTCAAACCGAGGTCGAGCCAAACACCCGCCAACGCCGCCACGGCACATGCGCCGGCAAGCCCATTGGGAAACCGTCGCTCTCGGGCATCAATTGCCACGCCGGCAAAGATGCAAATCCAAAACGGGATATAGACCATCGGACGCCTCCTCGAGCTGCATCGCAAAAGCAAAAACCACCACAAAGGTGCCTGTCCCCTTTGCGGTGGTTTTGGTGGTGGTTATTTGGCGCCTTGCATGACCTCGTCAAGGGTAACGTTGACGGCGTGCTGCGTCGGCACCCAGTCGACCTTCAGGAACAGCGCGGCCACCGTGATGGGGATATAGCTGAACATAAAGATCGGGAAGGTAAACAGGTTAGTCACCAGACGCCACTTTTGCGCGCAGTGAATGTGCTTGTACTCAAAGATAGTCGTGAGCAGCGCCAGGATAAAGAAGGTCTGATACATCATGGCGAAGGTCATAATGAGCGAAGCGGCGCACGCCTGCATCTCGACTTCGGTAGCCAAGAAGCCGTGCGAAAGACCGCCCACGATCAGGAACGTCGCATTGGCGAGCATCGAGATCAGCGATAGCAGCATACCCGGGGCGATGGTCATAAACATGTCGTAGGCAGCAAAGCGATGATAGCGGAAGGTCGATTTGACCAGGTGCTTGCCATAGGTAAAAAAGACCTGATAGAAGCCCTTGGTCCAGCGCATGCGCTGTTTCCAGGACGCCTTAAACGTCACCGGCTGCTCGTCAAAGAACTCCGCCGGCGCATAGCCAATGCGAATGCCGTGAATGGCGCAGAACGTGGTGAACTGGATGTCCTCGGTCAGCGTGTGGAACTGCCAACCGTGCATGCCCTCGATGACACTGGCGGAGATGAGGTAGCCCGAACCCGAGACGGCGCAAGACGTCTTGCAGATGTTGCGCGCGTTGTTGAGAAAGCGCGCCTCGCGCAGATACCACGTGGCATTAGCCGCCGAGATCCACGAGCTGCCGAAGTTCTTGGAATTGCGATAGCTCGTGACCACATGGAAGCCCTGGTCAAAGGCATCGTTCATTTTGGACACGTAATCGCGGGAGATAACGTTATCGGCATCGAAGATAAAGTAGCCTTCAAACGTGTCGGGATACTCGTTAAGGATGCGGTCGAAGCCAAAGTCCATGACCCAGCTCTTACCCTTACGGGCAAGATCATTGCGCTCGTAAACAATGGCACCTGCCTCGCGCGCGAGCTGTGCGGTGTTGTCGGTGCAGGCGTCGGCAACCACGAAGACCTCGATAAGCTCGGACGGATAATCCTGGTCCTTGATGGAGCGAACGAGGTTGGCAATCACGGCCTCCTCGTTATGCGCAGCGATAAAAAAGGCATAGCGGTGGAGTTTTTTGGCCTTGGGAGGCGCGACCTCGCCACGAAGAGCGCCGATGACAAAGAAGACCACCTGGTACAGAAAGCAGACCGTGAGCAGCGTGACGACAATCTGGTTGAAGATCACGATGGGTGTGTTGGTTTGTAAAAAGGCGAGCATGCAGCCTCCCAGCAACGCGTTACGTAAACAATCGTATATCTTACCGCAGGCTTACCGAGTTCAAGAAACCACCTAATACTGGCTAGGCTTCGAGCAGACCGAGCTGCGGGACGATTTCGTCGCCAGCGGCAGTACGGCCGAGCGAACGCGGGGCCAGATCATCCAGAACCGCCGCAAGATCCCACGGCAGCTCATCGCGGCACTCAATACGCTCCCCCGTCACGGGATGATCGAATGCGACGCGCCAGGAATGAAGGAATTGCCTGGTCAGGCCCTGATCGGCGCGTGCATCGCACTTGCCGTAAAGTGGATCGCCCACGCAGGCGTGGTTGATATGGCGCATATGCACGCGAATCTGATGTGTGCGGCCCGTAAACAGGTGGCACTCGACGAGCGTATAGCCGTCGTCAAAACGCATGGAATCGAAGCGCTCGAGGACCTTAAAGGTCGTAATGGCCTGGCGCGCGAAAGGATCGTCAGAAACCGCCATCTTGACACGGTCGCGCGTCGATCGGGCAATACCGGTGTTAATGGTTCCCTCGTCCATGGCGATGTGCCCGTGGACAAGCGTGATATAGCGGCGGTCAAGTGTGCGCGTACGGATAAGATTTTGGAGCGCGCGCTGGGTGTCGTCGTCCTTTGCCGCAAGCATGAGACCCGAGGTATCGCGATCCAAACGATGCACGATACCGGGGCGATCCTCGCCCTGCACGGTGCCCAGATGGTCGATACCGCAGTGATAGACCAGGGCATTCGCGAGCGTACCGCTCTCATGACCATGCGCAGGATGGCACACCAGGCCACGCTGCTTGGAGAGCACAATGAGATAGTCGTCCTCATAGCGAATGTCGAGCGGGATGGCCTCGGGAATCACATCGGTGGGATCGTGCGGCTCAGGCAAATCGACCGAAATACGGTCGCCGGCTCTCACGGCGTACTTTTTAGACAGACAGGTCTCGCCATTGACACATACGGCACCGCCCTCAATCAGATGCGCGCAGGCAGAGCGCGTAGGGCAGCCGTCATTGGAGCCCAGATAGGCGTCAAGACGCTGACCAGCGCAATCGTCGGCAACGAGAATATGGATGTCGGCCATTAACGCTCATTCCTTTCGCGAATCTTGCGGGCACGCTCCCCACGCTGCTTGGCTTTGCGCTTGGCGCGTGCCTCATCACGGGCATTGAGCTCGGCAGTCGCATCGACTTCGCGGGCCGCAGGGCTCAAGAACATGTAGCCGATGAGGGCAAGCACGACGCCTACGGTGATGCCGATATCGGCCACGTTAAAGACGGGAAAGTCGATGAAGGTGGTGGCAATAAAATCGGTCACAAAGCCAAAAGTCAGACGGTCGATTGCGTTGCCAATGGCGCCGCCCGCAACCATCGCCATGCCCACGACCTCAAGATGGGCGAGCTGGGATGCACGGAGCAAGTACACGGCAATGGCGACAATGACCGCAAGCGCCAACACAGCGAAAGCGACGCCATGACCCTCGCCCATGCTAAAGGCGGCTCCGATATTGCGAACAAACACAAAATCGATCACACCGGGGATAACAGTCACATGCAAAGCGTCGCCCACGGCACGAACCGCAAGCTTGGTCAGCTGGTCAACAAGCAACACAACGAGCGCTACCCCACCAGCAACCCCCAACCGCCAACGCAAAGGCGGCGTCATATCCCCAGCACGACCCAAATCAATCCCCTACCCTCAAGATCATCGAATTACGTTTAATGCAAAGAACTATCTTATATTGCCATACGAAGAACGCACGACATATCCACCAACGCAAGCGAAATAACCAGCTAAAAACGAAAGCGACATTCCGAATAACGGAATGTCGCTTAATAGCTTTCGACTAAAAACGCAAGTCGAAAGAAAGCCTTTAGCTCCAGCAATGGAAACGCCGCGTTATCGTCACCAACAGCGAAAACGTCCCTAAGCGAGCAAGGTGACGTGAAAGAGGAGGGAAGCGTACTTTGGTACGCGACCGACGATTGAACGTCAGATTGCCGCTTAGGGGCGTTTGCAGCGTCGGTAGGTTACGGCGTTCTAGGAACGCCGTAACCTACAAAGCGTCGGCGCAGCGCTTGCAAATATGCGCGTGGCCGTTGTACTCGCCGACGGTGGTGCGGTAGTTCCAGCAACGGTCGCAGCACTCGCCCTCGGCAGCCTCGATGGCAACGGAAAGCTCCTCGCCCTGGGTCAGCTCAACATCAGAGACGATGTAGAACTCGGCCAGGTCGACGGCCTTGTCGCCGGTCAGCAGCGCGTACATCTCGGCGGGAACGACCGCCTTGACGCGGACCTGCTGGCTCTTAGTGAAGGTGCCGGCGGAGCGGGCATCCTCAAGGGCCTTGGTCACGGCGCTACGAAGCTCGAGCGAAGCCTCGAGCACACCCTCAAACTCATTGGCCTCGTCGACAGTAATGGGCGACTTGTACCAATCGAGCAGCGCGGCGTACTTCTGGTGATCGACGCAGCCGGCGGGCGCATAGGCCATGGCCTCGTCGACCGTGTAGGACAGGATCGGCTGCAGGTCGCGCATGAGCATCGAGAAGAGCTCGGCAAGCACGGTCTGGGCGCTGCGGCGCTCGAGCGAGCCGGGCTTCTCGCAGTACAGACGGTCCTTCAGGGCGTCGAGGTACACGTTGGAGAGCTCGGTAACCACGAAGTCATAGAGTGCACGGTAGGCGCGCGGGAACTCGTAGCTGGCGTAGGCGTCGTCGACCTCGGCCTGGACCTGGGTCAGACGGGCAACCATGAGCTTGTCGAGCGGCAGCAGGTCGGCAAAGGCGACACCGTCGGTCTCGGGCTCAAACTGGCCCTCGAGCTCGGAGAGCAAGAAGCGCAGTGTGTTGCGGAAACGACGGTAGGCATCGGACGTACGGGCGAGAATCTCGTGGTCGATGGAAACGTCAGAGCTGGTGTCGACCGAGGCGACCCACAGGCGGATGATGTCGGCGCCCATCTCGTCACAGACCTTGTTGGGGTCGATGACGTTGCCGAGCGACTTGGACATCTTGCGGCCCT
>CAJMRR010000060.1 GCA_905215835.1 uncultured bacterium
CAAGGTGACGTGAAATGAAAGGGCGCTGACCTTCTGGTCGCGCCCTTGAAATTGAACGTCAGATTGCCGCTTAGGGGCGTTTGCAGCGTCGAGCAGTTACGGCGTTTGGTAAAACGCCGTAACGAACTACCGCGTAACCCCCTAGTTCAGCATTGCATCCATCATCTCGGAGTTGACGGAGTCGTCGGCAGACCACTCGCCGTCGTCGTTGCAGGTGTACTTGAAGATAACCGTGGTCTTCCTGGGCTCGGTGGCCTTGGTCACATCGACCATAACCTGACCGGCCATCTTGTACAGCTCGTCATCGGAAGGAACCGTGTCAAGCGCAGCGACCTTCTCCTGATACTGGGTGGAGAAGTCCTCGACGATCTTGTTCATAGACTTGCATGTGATAGAGACCTCGGCGGTCGCGACACCCTTGTCCTCGTCGACCGTCACGTCGCCGATCTTGTAGTCAAAGCCCTCGAGATAGGTCTTGGCATACTCCTTGGGATCGATACCCAGCTGCTCGAACTCGTCGCCCGAAGCCTCCTCCAGACCAGAGAGGAAGTCGTCGCCACCGTTCTTGACCTCGTCAAACTGCGTCGTAAGATCCTCGGTGATGAGCTCCTCAACCGAAGGACCTCCACAGCCGGAAAGCACGACCACACATGCAACCAAGACGGCCATGAGGGGCGCAAGCAGCAGCTTCTTTTTCATTTTGTTCCTCCCAATGAGCGGCACTGCGCTTCCCAGACGCGGCGCACGTTGTAATAAGTAAGCCCATACTATCCACTTATGAACACCCTAGGCAACGCGAAGGCACGGTCGGTTCGTTTTAGCGTCCGAACGGTTTGCAAGGCCGCCCAACGTGCAACAAAACGCTTTCCCGCGGTGCAATAAAAAAGGTGGCCGGAAAACCCGACCACCCTTGCACATCCTTTGGATGCCGCAGTTTACTTGCGGACGACCTTAACGATGGCGTCACCGGCGGCGACAGCGGAGTCGGCCTCGACGGCGAGTTCGACATCGGCAAACTCGGCGGTGTTGGACACGGCCACCACGACGCAGTCCTTGTAACCGGCAGCGGCAATCTTGGCGCGGTCGATCTTGAGTATGGGCTGGCCAGCCTTCACAACGTCGTCGGCCTTGACGAAGCCCTCGAAGCCATCACCGTTCATGTTGACGGTATCGACGCCAACGTGCACCAGAACCTCGATGCCGCTATCGGACTGCAGACCCACGGCGTGACCCATGGTGACGGTCACCTTACCGTCGCAGGGAGCGTAGACCAGATCGTCCTCGGGCCACACGGCACAGCCCTTGCCCAGAACCTCGCCACCAAAGACGGGATCGGGCACGTCGGCCATCTTGATGACCTTGCCCTTGACGGGCGAGCACAGCACGTCGGCGCCGGCAGAAGCAGAGATGGAGGCCGGAGCAGCGGCAGCCGCGGGCTCAGCCTTCTTCTTGAACATGTCAAACAGACCCATACGTTTTCTCCTCTTGATTAAGCGCAACGTTGTGCGCATGCCTACGGTAATTATAGTGTCATTTGATCTAAAAGCTATGGTGAGGACTCGAATCGCGAACCCCTCCAAAGCCTATGCTCCAGCGGCACTCATTTTGACAATTATCCCTCGATAAGACCCAGGTGCACAAAGGCGTTCCAGATGCCGTCGTCGACGACGTCGGTGGTCACGTAATCGGCCGCCGCCTTGCACTCGTCGCCGCCCGACCCCATGGCCACGCTCGTGGCACACGCCTCGAACATAGGAATGTCGATCTTGGCGTCGCCGAAGGCGATCGTGTCGGCACGGTCGGCGCCCAGGTGCTCGAGCAGCGTGTTGACGGCGTGCGCCTTGGTAATACCGCGCACACCCATGTCGCCAAAGAGCGCCGTCTCGCCCGCGCCACCCCAGGTGTGGCACTCAAGGTCGGGGAACTCCTCGATGCTATCCAGGTGGTCTTGATAGCTCGACAGGATAAAGCTCACCTTGTTGAGGTCGTCGCGGTAGAGTGGCGCGCCGTAGACCATGCCGTGCATGACGTCGTCGGTCTCGAGCTCGTCGGCGCCCTCCACGCCCTTACGACCCATATAGGTCTGCAGCACCGGGCGCGCAGCTTCGCGGAAGTTTTCACTCGCGAACAGGCCGTTGTTGCTCTCGAGGTAGAACTCGAGGCCGCGACCGTGTAGCCAGTCGACAATGTGACGGCACTGGTCGGCGGTGATGAGCTGGTGCATGACCACCTCGCCCGCCGACTCGACATAGGAGCCGTTGCCGCCGAGCATGCCGTCAAAGCCGATAGCCTCGAGCTCGGGCGGTACCTCGGCCTTGCTGCGACCCGTACACATATAGGCCAGGTGCCCATTGGCGCGGGCGGCCTGGATGGCAGCCACGCAGGACGCGGGGATATTGTTCTCGTAGTCGGTGATCGTGCCGTCGACATCAAGGAACAAAATCTTACGAGCGGACATGATGGATTCCCTTACTCCAGACCTTCCGTGCCGTTGGACTTGATGATCCTCTGATATGCGTAGAAGCTGTCCTTGCGGCGGCGCTCGTAGGTGCCGGTGCCGTCGTCGTATTTGTCGACGTGAATGAAGCCGTAGCGTTTGCGCATCTCACCGGTGCCGGCAGACACCAGGTCGATGGGACCCCACCAGGTGTAGGCAATCAGGTCGACGCCGTCGGCGACGGCCTCGCCCATGGCCTTGATGTGGCTGCGCAGGTAGGCGATGCGGTACGGATCGTGAATGGAGCCGTCCTCCTCGACCTCGTCGTAGGCGCCCATGCCGTTCTCGACCACCATCAGCGGAATCTCGTAGCGGGCATAGATCTCGTTGAGGGCGATGCGCAGGCCCAGCGGGTCGATCTGCCAACCCCAGTCGGTAGACTCCAGGTAGGGGTTCTTGCCGCCAAAGGTCATGTTGCCCTCGGTCATCTCGTGGTCCTTGTGGGTGCTCACGGTGCCGGACATGTAGTAGCTAAAGGTGTAGAAATCGACCTTGCCGTCGGCGATATCCTGCAGGTCGCCGTCCTCCATCACGAGCTCAACATCGTTCTCGGCCCAGAAGCGCTTGGCGTAGAACGGGTACTTGCCGCGCACCTGCACGTCGGAGCAGTACCAGTTCATGGAATTCATCTCCTGCTGCGTGGCTAACACGTCGGCCGGATCGCACGTAGCGGCGTAGGAGAGGGCGAAGCAATCCATGTTGCCCATCTTAAACTGCGGGTAGTGCTCGTGGGCGTAGCGCACGACGCGACCGCTCGCCACAAACTGGTGATGCAGGGCCTGGTAGCGCTGCTGAGCGGTGGTCTTGATGGCGCTTGCCGGACCCTCGAAGCCCTGGATCAGGCCGGTTTCCATCATGGCACCTATGTCCATGGTGCCGGAGTTGATCTCGTTGAAGGTGAGCCAGAACTTGACCTTGTCCTGATAGCGGTCAAAGACGGTCTGGCAGTACTTCTCAAAGAAGCCGATGAGCTCGCGGCTCGCCCAGCCGTTGTACTTCTCGACCAAGTGATAGGGCATCTCGTAGTGCGAGAGGGTCACGAGCGGCTCGATGTTGTGAGCGCGCAGGCAGTCGAAGACGCGGTCGTAGAAGGCGAGGCCGGCCTCGTTGGGCTCGGCGTCGTCGCCATTGGGGAAGATGCGGCTCCAAGAGATGGACATGCGGAACATGTTGAAGCCCATCTCGGCGAACAGCGCGATGTCCTCCTCGTAGTGATGGTAGAAGTCGATGCCGTCATGGTTGGGATAGAAGCGATCGGGGTCGATGTCGATCGTAATCTGACGCGGCTCCTTGTAGCTGCCGCCCAGGAAGTGGTCGTCGACGGAAGCGCCGCGGCCGTCCACGTTCCAAGCGCCCTCAAACTGGTTGGCGGCGGTGGCGCCACCCCAATAGAAACCCTCGGGGAACTTGATGTTTGCCATGAGCATCTCCTTTGCATTGTGGGTCGATAAGCTGAGTATCGCCCACACGCAAGGCGAGCGGCGGCGCGCGCACCAAACCCGACACTTCTTTTCGCGACAGCGCCCTGCCGCCATCCCGCCCCTGACACTTCCTGATACCTGCCAAAAAGTGTCAAAATAAACCTGTCCCTTTTTGGTCGGTTTAGCGAGCACGGGAGTTCGAATGGATATCAAACGCAAGATTTCCGAGGCACAGGGCCTTACCCCTACCGAGCAGCAGCTCGGCATCTCGGCCCTTGCCATGGGCGAGGACATCCGCGGGCTATCTATTAAGGAATTCGCCGCGCGCGCCAACGTTTCGGTCGCGAGCGTGCACCGCTTCTGCAAAAAGCTCGGCCTCGAGGGCTTTAAGGACCTCAAGGTCGAGCTCATCCGCCTGGCAACCGAGGCGGGCAACCGGCGCGACGTGGACATCAACTTTCCCTTCGACGCCACCTCCACACCCGCGCAGGTCATGGAGCGCATGGAAGGGCTCTACCAGATCACGCTGGCCGAGACGCAGGAGCTGCTCGATCCCGCGCAGCTCGACCACGCCGCCAAGCTCATCATGCGCGCCGATACCGTGGACATCTACACGGGTTCGCACAACCTCTATCCAGCGGGAATGTTCCGCGACCGCCTGCTCTCAGCCGGCAAAAGCGCGACGTGCTACAGCAACATCGAGGCCCAGATGCGGACGGCACTCGCCTCGAGCCCCAGTCATGCAGCGATCGTCATCTCCTACAGCGGCCTTGCGCTCAACCTTAAGGAAATTCTGCCGGTTCTCAGCGGTCGGCATGTTCCGGTCACCGTCATTGGCACGCCATACTGCGCACGCTTGCATCCCGGCTTTGCCGCCTACCTTACGGTGAGTGATCACGAGAGCATGACGCACCGCATCACGCAGTTTGCCAGCCATATCGCCGTGCAATATGTGCTCGATTCGCTCTACAGCAGCTACTTCGCCAAAGACTACGCCCGCTGCTCCGAGTTCCTAGAGCGCTCGTTCCCCTACACCCGCCTGCCAGGGCTTAAGTAGCAACGAGCGAGGATTTTCGGACGTCTATCTAACGAGGGTGGATAATCTCCCACTTTGAGCCCGCGCACAGGCCAAAAACGGGAGATTATCCACGCTTGTTCTTGGTGCGATGACTAGTCGTTTAAGAACGTCCCCAACGACTACTTGACATGAATGATCCGTTTTCCGCCGCCCCCGAGGGGCCACCTGACCACCTTGCACCAACGTAATCACGACTTCTCGTCATTAGATTGTTCAAATCGATTCTAATAACTATTTTCGCCATAAACTCGTTATTAGAATCGATGTTGGTCGATGGTCTGCGTTTGCCCAGATAAAACCTACCAAAATAAACCTGTCCCTTTTTGGCAGGTTTTAGAAAGAGGGCGGCATGGACCTTCTGGTCATGCCGCCCTCTTCAAATATCAGGTTGTTGCCCTGATACCCGCGCAACTATTCCTGGGCACCATATTGATTGTAGTAGGCGTCGATGGCGGTCTTGAGCTCGTCGTCGATGACAACCTTGCCGTCGATCTCGTGGTTGTAGAGGGTCTCGACGACCTCGGCCATAGAAACGATGCTCGCGACGGGGAAACCGTACTTGGCCTCGATCTCCTTCTGCGCGGTGGTCACACCGCCCTTGCCGACCTCCATGCGGTTGAGGGACACGATCAGGCCCTTAATCTCGACATCGGCAGCAGCCTTGACCTTGGGATAGGTCTCGTCGATGGACTTACCGCTGGTGGTGACGTCCTCGACCATGACCACGCGGTCGCCGTCCTGGGGCTCGTAGCCCAGCAGGTTGCCCTTGTCGGCGCCGTGGTCCTTGGCCTCCTTGCGGTCGCAGCAGTACTTGACCTCCTTGCCGTACAGCTCGTGGTAGGCAATTGCGGTCACGACGGCCAGGGGAATACCCTTGTAGGCCGGTCCAAACAGCACATCAAAGTCGTCGCCAAAGTTATCGTGGATGGCCTGGGCGTAATACTCGCCCAGCTTCTTGAGCTGATAGCCCGTCACGTAAGCGCCGGCGTTCATAAAGAACGGGGACTGACGGCCGCTCTTGAGCGTAAAGCTGCCGAACTTAAGAACGTCGGACTCGACCATAAACTTGATGAACTCTTGCTTGTAAGCCTCCATGCGGGCTCCTCTCGTAATCGCGTACGTGCTCTTCAGTTTAGCGCAGGCGAGGCGTCGATGTGGGCGTGCTTTGAGGCCACATCCCCCGTTAGAGTAAGGGACTGGGCGGCGGCTCATACGCTAGTCCTTGGGTGTCCAGGACCAGAAGAAGTTGATAAGGGCTACACGCGAAGCGGTGCCGGCCTTCTTGTTGATCGAGGAAATGTGACGATAGAGCGTGGAGCGCGAAAGGAAGAGCGTTGTGGCGATGTCCTGAACGCTCTGGTCCGAAACGACCAAGACCTCAAGAATATCGCACTCGCGCTCTGTAAGCCCAAAGGTGGCGACGAAGGCATTGAGGCGCTCATCGGGCGTGAGCTCCGCTGCCTCCACGGGCTCGGGGTCGGAGCATGCAGACGCAAGATCCCCACCAAGATCGTCGGTGGCAAGCGGCAGTCCGTCCCGCATCGCGGCATCATCGGCTCGTTGCCCCAACTGCCCCAGCAGCGTAATCGCAATGCCCACAAACATCACGAGCGCCGCACCGACCGCAGCCAGCACATTTTGACTCGAGATAATCGCCACTGCCGACGCCGTCACGAACATCGAGCACACGTTGTTGACGACGCGACCCATGCACGGCCAAAAATATGACCAGCGCGCATAGAGCGAGATGGCGGCGAATTTTGTGGTAAAGAACACCACAAAGAAGCCCGAGCCCAGATAAAAGATGATCGTGGCAGCAAGCTCGTTGCCGCCATTGCCGTCGACGATGAGCACAAAGAACGAAAGCGTGGACAACATGGCGGCGCATGTCATGCCGATATTCATATACGAACGGCCGTGCAGGTCAAATAGGACGCCAGCGGCCAACGAGCTCACGACAAGCAGTAGGCGCGGCCAATCGCCCAAATCGACGGCTCCGACAGCATGCAAGGTCGTGAGGCCAGCGTTGAGAGCGGCGAATACGCCGGAAAGATACACCGTCGCCACGGTCAAGCGAGCTACAGTGCGGCGGAACGCCGCCTTTGCCTTAGGATCGTCATGCCACTTGGCGCCATATTCCAGAGCATCTACCGAAAGCCCGGCAGCACTGGGTTCAAAGTTGGGATCGGACTCGTCGCGCAACTTGGCGCGCCGGGCACCGTGGAGCAACGCCACCTGCGCGATCGCACAGACAACCAGAACAGCCTGCTGAAGAATGCCAGCAGGTATCACCATGTGGTTGAGGACCTGCACCAGAACGCCCATGGCGTAAGAAAGTGCGGCGGCGCGCGCCAAGCAAGGCGTTCGCGCAAAGCGCCGCGCAAAGTTTGCGTGAGCAGTCGATCCGCAGTAGCCCAGCGCGCAGCACGCCACCAAACCGCCGACAATTATCACCTCAACCTGAACCGCCATAATCAACAGCAGCAATGCCGCCACCAGCAAAACGCCCGTGACGTCACTCGTTGCGTCGATGGCATGGGGACGGTGATAATACAGAATGGGACGCACAAAAAAGCCTATCACGCTCGCGCCGAGGACAAGGCTCTCATAAATAACGACCTCGTTCGGGGACACGAACTCGGCCATGCGCACATCAAAGAGATACTCGCACGCCAAAAACGTGAAGGAGAACAGCGCCAGGCATATAATCTCCCGAATGCCCCGACGCAGATATGCGGTTGTGTCTCCTATGCCCCTCATGGTTAACCCCCGGCCGCTCAATTGTCTGGAATTCCATTTTAATAAAGAACCAATCTCAATATCGAAGCCGAGCTCGAAATGCTGCAAATTTGACCCCAGCCGTTCACATCACGCCGCGATTTTGAGCCGCAGGGCCCAGAAGGGGCACGCGCGACCTCTAGCTCGGCAAGGAGTGTCTCCAACTACCGCTCATTTAAGTACGTCCCTAATGAGTGGCCGAAGAACGTCCCCAACGACTGGTCAAAAATGGGCCATGTGTCCCAGTTGTGGAGACTCGTTGAGCCGTCTGGGTATCGTGAAAGATCGCGCACTCCCCCATCATCAAAAGTGACACACGCTACCAGTTGATGGGAGGCAGCCATGGGCTTCTTTGACAAGATGTTCGAGAAGAAAGAGTGCGCGATTTGCGGTACCGAGCTGGGACTTCTAGGTAAGACAAAAATCAATGAAGGCTACCTGTGCAAAGAGTGCGCCGGCAAGCTCTCCCCCTACTTTCACGGCTATCGCTCCAGCACCGCGGACGACATCCGTGAGCAACTCGCCTACCGCGAGGCCAACGCCGAGCGCCTGTCTTCGTTCAACCCCACGCGCACGCTTTCTGCCGGGCGCACCAATATTATGCTCGATGAGGACGCGGGCCTGCTGATCATCACTTCGCAGAGCCGCTGGCGCGACGCCAATCCCGACATCATCGAGTTCTCGCAGGTACTCGGCTGCGATATGGATATCGACGAGCATCGCACCGAGATCTATCGCGAGACCAAGGACGGCGAGCGCGAGAGCTACAACCCGCCGCGCTACGACCTGGATTACGACTTTAATCTGACCATCCACGTCAACACGCCGTACTTTACCGAGATCAACCTGCGCGTGAACGACTCCACCATCGATCAGCGCGGCTCCATCGAATATCGCGAGGCCAAGCGCCAGGCAACCGAAGTCCGCGATGCGCTGGTGCAGCTGCGCCAGGAGACGCGCGACAGCGTCGTGGCCGCCAAGGCCCCCAAGACCGCGGTCACCTGCCCCTTCTGCGGAGCCACCACCATTCCCGATGCCAGCGGGCGCTGCGAATACTGCGGCGGCGCCATCGGCGCATAGTCTCCGGCACGGAAAGGACCGATCATGGCCTTCGAGAGCGTTAACTATCAGTGCCCTGCCTGCGGTGGCCCCTTGCATTTTGCAAGCGCCGAGCAAAAGCTCGTCTGCGACTACTGTGACTCGCGCTTTGAAGTCGAAGAAGTCGAGGCCCTCTATCGCGAGCGCCAGGACAAGGCCGACGCCAAAGCCGATGCGGCAGCCGCAACGCCCAAGCCCGTCGCCGACGACGCGGTGCAGGAGCTCGCCCAAAACGCCGGCTACATCTGCTCGTCGTGCGGCGCCGAGCTCGTGTCCGACGGCACCGTCGCCGTCACCACCTGCCCGTACTGCGGCAACTCCGCCGTGGCGCCCGGCCAGCTCTCGGGCGACTTCTCGCCCGACCTAGTGATTCCGTTTAAGCTCGGGCGCGATGACGTCACGGCCGCACTCAAGGAACACTACAAGGGCAAGATCTTGCTGCCCAAGAGCTTTGTCACCGGCAACCACATCAACGAGGTCCAAGGTGTCTACGTGCCGTTTTGGCTCTACGGCGCCCGCGTTGACGGCGAAGTGTACTTTGACGCGACCAACGAGACCGTGACCGAGGAATCCGACCGCACCGTCACGACCACCGACCACTACGATGCCTATCGCAAGGGCAATATCTCGTTTAAGCGCGTGCCCGTCGACGGATCGTCCAAGATGCCCGACGGCCACATGGATGCCATCGAGCCGTTTGACTACGACGCACTGCGCCCGTTCTCGGTCGCCTATATGCCCGGCTACATCGCCAACCGCTATGACGAGGATTGCGAAACCTGCAAGGCGCGCGCCGAGCGCCGTATGGAAGAAAGCACGATCTCGGCCCTGCGCGAGACCGTCGTCGACGAATACGACGATGCCACGGTCGAAAGCAAGCAGCTCGACTACACCTGGGAAGACAGCGACTACGCCCTGTTCCCCGTCTGGATGCTCTCCACCTCGTGGAACGGCAAGAGCTACCTGTTTGCCATGAACGGCCAGACCGGCCGCTTGGTCGGCGAGCTCCCCTGCTCCAAGCCCAAGCTCGCCATCGCCTCGGTGCTGTTCTTCGTGATCGGATTTATCCTCTCCCAGATTCTCTTTATGGGGGAATACGCCTTCGATCCGGATTACCTCACCTTTGATATCGAGGGCATCCTCATCAACGTCATCGCGCCGCTGATCATCGTGATTATCGGAGACGTACTACTGGTAAGCCAGCTCAAGACGGCCAACGAAGCAACCCATGCCGATGAGTATTGTGGCGAGCTCGACCTGACCGAGAAGCACGACACCTTCAGTCACACCGAGACCACCGTTGTCATGAAAGACGACAAGGACGACTAAGCAATCCAACCAATAACCACCCGGCCTTTGACGAGAAAGGAAGATCACCATGGGACTCTTGAAAGCTGGATTGGGTGCTGCCGGCGGCGTCATGGCCGACCAGTGGAAGGAATTTATCTATTGCGAATCGATGCCCGCTGACGTCTTGGCCTGCAAGGGCAGCAAGCGCACCGGCGGCCGCAGCTCCAACACGCGCGGCGAGGATAACGTCATCTCCAACGGCTCCGTCATCGCCGTCAACGACGGCCAGGGCATGCTCGTGGTGCAAAACGGCAAGATCATCGAGGTCGCGCTGGAGCCTGGCGAGTTTGTCTTTGACACCGGCAGCGAGCCGAGCGTCTTTAGCGGCAATCTGGGCGACTCCATCAAGGAGACCTTCGCCAATATCGGCAGGCGGTTTACCTTTGGCGGCGACGCGGGCAAGGACCAGCGCGTCTACTTCATCAACACCAAGGAGATCATCGGCAACAAGTACGGCACCGCCTCGCCCGTGCCCTTCCGCGTGGTCGACAACAACATTGGTCTGGACGTCGACATCTCCGTGCGCTGCAACGGCGAGTATTCGTACCGCATCACCAACCCGCTGCTGTTCTACACCAACGTATGCGGCAACGTGACCGATAGCTACACGCGCGACAAGATCGACAGTCAGCTTAAGTCCGAGCTGCTCACCGCCCTGCAGCCCGCCTTTGCCAAGATTTCGGAGATGGGCATCCGCTACAGTGCCATCCCCGGCCACACCACCGAGCTCGCTCGCGCGCTCAACGAGGTCCTCTCTGCCGACTGGCGTGACCTGCGCGGCGTCGAGATCGTGAGCTTTGGCGTCAACTCCATCGCTGCCTCGCAAGAGGACGAGCAGATGATCAAGGACCTGCAGAAGGCCGCAGTCATGCGCGATCCCACTATGGCGGCAGCCAACATTGCCAGCGCCCAGAGCGACGCAATGCGCGCGGCAGCCGCCAACCCCAACGGCGCGATGGCCGGTTTTATGGGCATGGGCATGGCAGGTGGCATGGGCG
>CAJMRR010000061.1 GCA_905215835.1 uncultured bacterium
CCGGTCCCAGCGGCGAGATCACGGCAGCACCCACAACCAGCACGATGAGCGCGATAAGCGCGGGGCCCGTAATGCGACCGAGTACGCGCGTGATGACGCCCGGACGCAGCGTGAGCGCAAACGCAACCACGAAGAACCCGATGGCAAAGACCAGGCGAGCCGTGCCGAGCGAAACGCCCTCGGGCAGCAGCGGCACCAGCATCTCGAAGGCCGTGGAGCTCGTGCGCGGAATGGCCAGGCACGGGCCGATGGCCAGATACACCGCCGCGACAAAGAACTCACCAAACTTGGGGTGCACGCGACCGGCAAGCTCGCGCGCCGTTCCGGCAAGCGCGACGGCGATAAATCCCATGACGGGCAGGCCGATGGCGGCAATCAGAAAGCCGAGCATGGCGACCGGCGTGACAGAACCTGCCTGCAGCGCCAGCAGCGGCGGAATAATGAGGTTGCCGGCGCCAAAGAGCATCGAGAACAGGGCGATGCCGACGGTGACGACATGGTCGGAGCGCAGACCGCGCGGGGCGGATGAAGCCATGGGACCACCTTTCGAATCGAAACAAAAACGGGACGGGCAAAAGACCCGTCCCGCAAGTATATACGCTCTAGCAGGCTAAATCGCGCAAAGCGTCAATCGCGGTGTCGACTTCCTCGTCCGTGTTGAAATACCCAAACGAGAAGCGGACGACGCCCTGGCGCTCGGTCCCCAGCGCACGGTGCATGAGCGGGGCGCAATGGGCGCCGGGGCGCGTCGCAATCCCCCACCCTTGCATGAGCGCGTCCGAAATCTCGGCCGAATCGATATCGCCCACGTTGAGCGACACGATCGCCGAGCGCGCGGGTTGGTCAAACGCACCGTAGAGCTTAATCCCCGGAATCTTGCGCACCCCGGCAAGGAAGCGATCAGCGAGCGCACGCTCGTGGGCAGCAATCGCCTCGACCCCACCCTGGGCCTCGATAAAGTCGAGGCCGGCAGAAAGGCCCGCGATGCCGTGACCGTTGAGCGTGCCCGCCTCCAGGCGCGTAGGCCACTCAAGCGGCTGCAGTGGGTCGAAGCTGTGCACGCCCGTGCCGCCCATGGCCCACGGAGACACGTCAATTCCCTCTGCCACGGCCAGACCGCCGGTGCCTTGGGGTCCCATGAGCCCCTTGTGGCCGGTAAAGCACACGACGTCGAGCCCCATGGCTTGCATATCGATATGCGCCGTGCCGGCAGACTGCGAGGCATCGACGATCACGAGTGCACCGGCCGCATGGGCCATGGCGGCTACGCGTGCAATGTCGACCGCGTTGCCGGTCACATTGGAGGCGTGCGTCACCACCACGGCACGCGTACCGGGCGTGCCCAGCCGTTCGAGCTCGTCGTAGTCGAGCGCGCCGTTCGCGTCGCAGCCCGCATGCTCAACGGTCACACCCTGCTCAGCCGCCAGGCGGTTGAGCGGACGCAACACCGAGTTGTGCTCGAGCACCGTTGTGACCACACGGTCGCCGGGGCGCACCACGCCATTGATGACGGTGTTGAGGGCCGCGGTGGAGTTGGGCGTAAAACAAACATGGTCGGCCCGCGGGCAGCCCAACAGGTGCGTAAGCTTGGCGCGACAGCCGTGGATGGTACGCGCCGCGTCGAGCGCACCCGACGTCGCGCCGCGCCCGGCATTGCCGAGCGAGCACATCGCCTGCGTCACGGCATTGATGACCGTCTGCGGCTTGCGCATGGTCGTCGCCGCGTTATCCAGATAGATCATCGCACGACCTCCCACATGTCGATCACCGTAAAGTCCTCGGTGGGAACGCCCGCCGCGGCGAGTTCGCCGTGCAGCAGCTCCTCATCGGCAGGCAACGCCTTCCATGCCAAACCGCAGCCGGCAGCGACCTCCCCGGGCACGGGAATCGTTCGCCCGGGAAGGCCGCGCTCGATGCACAGGGACTCGCAACCCATGGCGGCCGCCGTGGTGGGAAACGTGATGACAAGCGCCGGGCGCTTCTCCCTCATGGCAACTCCAACCAATACGCTACGGGCGCACGACGCGCACGGCCTGCTCCATCTTCTCCACGATCACGTACATGTTGGTGACCTCGCCCACGGCAAGCTGGTCCTTAATGCCATAGTGGTCGAGGCAGGTGCCACAGGTAAGGATCTCGACGCCCTGCTCGGCCAGGCCCTTCAGGTCGTCGAGCACCGGAGAGCCCTCGACGGTGAGCTTGGCGCCACCGTTGTAGAACAGCATGGCCGCGGGCAGCTCCTCCTGCTGCGTCACGGCAAAGATAAAGGCCTTCATGAGCTTGTGGCCCAGCTCGTCGTCGCCACGGCCCATGCAATCGGTGTAGACGGAAATGACGAGCTTGCCCTTGCCGGCGCTGGCGTCACAGAAGGCAGCGCCATCCTGCTCGGGATCAGCCTCGGCAACGGCGCCAGAGGTCGCCACGGTCACGTGCCACTCGGCGTCAGAAACCTTCTCGACCGAGGCCGTGCAGCCCTTCTCCTGCGCCATCTTGGAGATGTTCTTGACGGCGGTCTCGTTGTCGACCGAGGTCACGACGGCACCCTCGCCATCAAGCTGTTTGAGTGCCTTAAGCGTCTTGACGACGGGCAGCGGGCAGGCATCGCCCATGGCATTGACTTCAATCTTGGTAGACATAGTTTTTCCTTTCGAATAAATCGTTTTAGAACGGTACATAGCTCAATAAACGTGTCGTTAACGGACAACGTGGACGGCGGGACCGCCTGGCCCTGGCTCGCACACGCGACCGACGACAGCGGCAATACGTCCTTCGGCATGCAGACGGCGCGCAAGCTCATCCACATCGGCAGCAGGTGCCGCGATGAGCAGGCCACCAGACGTCTGCGGATCGTACAGCGCGTCGAGCATGCCCGGCTCCAGGTCCTCGTCGGCAGCCACGCGCGGGCCAAAGAAGTCCAGATTGCGGTAGGCGCCGGCAGGGATAATGCCCAGACGCGCCATGTCGAGCACCTGGTCAAAGAGCGGCACCGCCCCCGACGCAAGCTCAATCTGCACGCCCGAGCCCTCGGCCATCTCGCACGCATGCCCGATCAGGCCAAAGCCCGTAATGTCGGTGCAGCCGTGAAGTTCGAGCCCCTCGGCCAGACGAATCGGCGCCTCGTTGAGGGTGCACATCGAGTCAAACATGGCTGCGGCCTCGTCCTGCTCGATAAGCTCGCCCTTAATGGCCGTGGTGATGATGCCCGAGCCCACCGGCTTGGTGAGCAGCAGTACATCACCCGGGCGCGCCCCACCGTTGGCAAGCATGCGGTCGAGCTGCACAAAACCCGAGACGGACAGGCCGTACTTGGGCTCATCGTCGTTGATGGTGTGGCCGCCCGCGATAGTGCAGCCCGCCTCGACGCACTTGTCGGCGCCGCCCGCCAAGATCTGACCGGCCACCTCCACCCCTAGGCAGCTGGGGATGCAGAGCAGGTTCATGGCATGCGAGGGAGTGCCTCCCATGGCGTAGATGTCCGACAGCGAGTTGGCGGCGGCGATCTGGCCAAAGAGGAAGGGGTCGTCCACCATGGGTGGGAAGAAGTCGACGGACTGCACGAGGCCCAGGTTCTCCCCCACCTTGAAGACGCTCGCATCGTCGGAGGTATCGAACCCCACGAGCAAGTTGTCATTATGCACATTGGGCAAATCGCCCAGGACCTGGGCGAGGGCTCCGGGAGCCAGCTTGGCGGCTCAACCGCTCGCGGCCGTCATAGACGTGAGCTTAATCTGATCGTCAGCCATCGATACCTCCTCTCATCGGTCAATCATTTTCTCCCAGTATACGCATGAATGCGAGCCGACGGCGGATGCATTAATTGAGCGCCTGTGCGCGAATCGCCGCGCCGATCGCTCCGGCAAAGCGAGCCTGGGGCGAGGTGGTCACCGGCGACCCCAGTAGCTCGCCCAACCGCTCCACCACGAAGGCGTTCTCGCACAGGCCACCGGTCAGGTAGTACGGGGCGCCCGCGGCCTGCCCGGCCATAGTGGCAACGCGCGACACGACACTCTCGATCACGCCACGCGCAATGTTCTCGCGCGGCTCACCGCGACCGATCAGGCTGATAACCTCGCTTTCGGCAAACACCGTGCACATGCTGCTGATCTTGGTGGGCTCGCCGGAACGCGCTAGGTCGGCCATCTGCTGCTGGGAAATGCCCAGGCGGTCGGCCATGATCTCCAAGAAGCGCCCCGTGCCGGCGGCGCACTTGTCGTTCATGGCAAACTTGGCCACGCGGCCACTTTTAAGCTGAATGACCTTGGTGTCCTGGCCGCCCACGTCAATCACCGTGCCGTGATCGCCAAACAGGCGCACGGCACCGGTGCCGTGGCAGGTAATCTCGGTCACGACCTTGTGCGCATAGGGCACGGCGACACGACCGTAGCCAGTCGCGACCACGCGAACATCGTCGCCCGTCACGTCATAGCCGGCCGCTGCCAGTGCCTCGCGCAGCCGCTCGGAAGCATCGACCGAGGAGAACCCGGTTGGCTGCACGCACGTCCACGCCACCGAACCCTCCCCGTCGACCACGGCAGTCTTAGCCGCCGTAGACCCGATATCGATCCCGATCCCTATCATGGCTCTCTCCCAATCTAAACATCAAAGGTAGCGGCGCGTTCAGGCGCCTTAGCTCTAGGTTTCTCAGGTGCCGGAGATTGCCCCGAAAGAGGAGCGCAGCGTACTTTGGGTACGCAAGCGACGGTTTGAGGGGCAAGATCCGGTGTCTGAGGAAGCTAGAGGGTTTCGATGAAGGCGGCGATGCGCGTCTCGATCTGACCCATGTCGCCATTGCTGTAATCGGTCTCAATCTTCATGTACGGAATGCCCGCACCCTCGACAGCCTCCTGCATGCGCGCGCTCTCAACGTTGAAGGTGTGGCAGGCCTGCAGCACGCTCTCTACCACGCCATCGACATGGTACTTCTCGCACATAGCCAGCGTGTTTCCCATGCGGCCTTCGTTAGGCGTCATGACCGAGCAGTTGATGTCCAGGTAGCGGTCGGCGATGGCGCGCAGGATGTCGGGAGCATCCGGGTCGATCATCATGGCCGCCGTGCGCTCGCCCGAGCAGTCGTCCATGCACACGACCACACCACCGTTGGACTCGATGGTGCGGCCGATCTTGTTGATCACGCCGCCCACCGGGCAGCCAGTGATCAGAATGCGCTTGGCATCCGCCGCAATCGGGCGCTCGCCAGCCTCGTAGGACTCACGCAGCTTGGCGACCTTTTGCTCCAGCTGCTGCGTATAGGCCTCGATATCAAAGCTGAACGTACCGGCGAACATGGTGCTCATCAGGTCGACGCCGCTCATGGCCGCCGGCTGGTTGGCCTGCAGCGCGAACATCTCGAGCTGGGCCGCACGCAAGCGATTGCGACGACGGACAGCGGCGCGCAGGTCGTCATCGGTGATCGTAATACCGTAGAAGTTCTCGAGCTCTTCCTTGAGCAGGCGGCACTCCTCGTACCAGCCCTCGCGCTCATAGGCACGATCGCGACCCTGCGGCAGGTGCAGAATGTACGTGCGCTTGAGCTCGTTGAGTAACTCGTACATCTTCTTCTTGCCGTCGCAGGTGGTCTCACCGATGATCATGTCGCTAAAGTACGTAAACGGGCACTTTTGCGAGTAGGCAAAGCCGTAGGTCGACTTGATGAGCGGGCAGAGGTTTGCCGGCAGCACCTTCTCGGCCTCGGGAATCACCTCGTCGGATGTACCGCACAAGGCCACACTTGCGGCGCCCGCGGCATCGATAATCTCGAGCGGCGTATAGCTGCACAAAAAGCCGACCAGGCGATTACCCGCCTGCTTATAATCCTTGACGCGAATAAACGCCGCCTTGCGCTGCTCGTTGAACTCCTCAAACGTGGACGGCAACGGCTGCTCAATATATTCCGGCATATAGCTCCTTAACAAACCTTTTAACCAACCAAGGAAACGGCTTTCCCAGGTGCCCGAGGTTGCCGTGAAAGAGAAGCGCCGCATACTTTGGTAGCAAGCGACGGTTTGAACGGCAAGATCGGGTGTCCGGGAAAGCCGCCGGGACGGATAGCCCTAAATGGTTTCCAAGAAGGCCTCAATCCTGGTTTGTAGCTGGCCTGCATCCTCGCCGGCGTAGTCGGTCGTGATGTGCATAAACGGAATGCCGGCCTCCTCGGCGGCCTTCTCCACGGCAAACGACTCCATCTCGTAGAGCGTGCAGAACTGCAGGGCCACGTCGACGATGCCGTCGGCATGCAGGTCCTTGGCCATCTGGACAATGTCCTTCATACGCTGGTCGTTGGGCGTAAAGACGGCGCAGTTGATCTTAAAGTAGCGCTCGGCGATGGCATCAAGCATCTCGTCGACCGTCTCACCGGACTCGTCGACCAGATCCTTGTAGTAGCGCGAACCCGTGCAGGACTCCTCGCCCACCACGACGCCGCCGGCCTTCTCGATGAGGTTGAACAGCTTCCAGTTGGGCACGGCCATGGGCGTGCCGGTGTACAGGATGCGCTTGGTCCCCTTGGGCGCCACGCCCTCGCCGGCCTCGACACGCTGCTCGCACTCAGCCGCCATATCGTTAATGGCTCCGGTCAGACGCGGCGTGTCGTCCATAAAGGCGGCCTGAACGGTCAGCAGGCTGTCGAGACCGCTGATGGGCGCCGGGTCGGCAGCGCGCGTGGCAGCGAGGCGCTGCAGGGCACGGCGCTTCTCATTTACGGCGTGGATGGCGGCCTTCAGGCGCTCGGGCGTAATCGTGACGCCGCACTCTTCCTCGATCTTGGCGGCGAGCTTCTTGACCTCGGCCTTCCAGGTCACGAGCGTCGACTTGTCGTGTACGTTGGGGATATCCATGACGTACATGTTCTTTTGCGTGGCAAAGAACTCGTAGGCCTTCTTCTTGCCATCGCAGGTGTTCTCGCCGACTACCAAGTCGCTCGACTCGATGTAGGGGCAGACCTCGCCCAGCTTAAAGCCGGCAAAGCTCTTGATAAGCGGACAGGTGTTGCGCGGCAGATGCTCCTCGACCTTGTCGGTCGCCCAGTCGGCACCCGAGCACAGGCCCACGGGAATGCCGTCGCAGGCGAGCACAATCTCCTCGGGCACGTAGACGCAGAACGAGCCCACGATCTTGGTGGCCTCGCCGGCCTCCTTCTTGTCGAGCATCTCCTTAATACGGCCGCTGTGGATGTTGGTGGCTACAAAGTCCAGGTAGGACGTGGACTTGGGGCGATTGTTCTGCGTCAGGAACATATCGCCGTACATCTGGCCCACGGCGCCCAGCAGCATGTCGTGGTCGGCAAGATTCATGCCGAGGCTCTCCCACATCGGATGGAAATCGAATTCTTCAGCCATGACGGTTCCCCTCTCGAACCAAAAACGGATAACAGCGGTATCGATGCACGACGGACGGCGATTGCCCGGCCGTGCTCAAACCCGGAATTTTGGGGAACCTGCTTTGCGATCGGTTATTTAGCTGTGCGTCGTCTCTCCCGGAGCCGTGAACATGCCTGCTCATATGCGACTCCGAGCCATGTATAGGGCACGCGCGGCAACGCGGCGAATGTATGTCGTCTGCGGCATGTGCGCACCCTCCTTTACAAGTTGAGGTCAACTATATCAACGGTCATCGAACATGCGAACACCGCCGACATGCGTACGACAGCGTCGTGTGCCGTCGTTTAATAAATAATTATCTGTGTTGATAAGAGTTTGTCATCTCTCATTCGACGAACGACAAAAACAAAGCCGCCGAGGCTTATATCCCCGACGGCATTACCCGGCGCTATCGACAAACCAAATGGATCCTGCTGGCATCAAAATGCATGCGCAGCGTCTCGCCTGCTTGCGGTAGCTCGTCGACAGGCATGCCCACTTTGTTGACCTTCCACTGCAGACGCGTGGGCGCATCGGCCCGCGGCGCATCCAACAGCACCAGGCGCTCAAAACGCGAATCGCTCACGCGCGCCACGTGCAGGTCGTAGCTGTTGCGACCCCGCTCAGCACGATTGTCAACATGGAAGTAGCTTGCGCGAATGCCCAGGTACACCACATTATCGGGAACCTCGCGGCCCACGTTAAAGGTCATGCCCCAGTCGAGGGCTTCAACTTCTTCGTCGCCGATCTTGCGCGCCCGGCTTGTATTCTTGCAGCCCGTCAGGCGCAGCGCCGCCAGCGTCTGCGGGCGGCGGACCACGTCCTCAATGGAGCCGATCTCCTCAACATGCCCGTCGTGCATCACGCAGATACGCTGGCACAGGCGGCACGCTTCGTCGATGTCGTGGCTCACGTAGAGCACGGTGCGGTTGCATACATCGAACAGGTCGAGCATGTTCTGCTCGAGTGCGCTCTTAAGATAGGAATCGAGCGCGCTCATGGGCTCGTCGAACATAAAAATGCCCGGATGCGCCGCCACCATGCGGGCAAGCGCCACACGTTGTTGCTGACCGCCCGAGAGTCGCTCGGGATAGCGGTCGGCAAAATCGACCAAACCGAAAATACCCAGATAGCGCTCGGCGAGCTTTTTGCGCGCGGCGGCGTCGCCCGCATCCTTTACACCGGCGCATACGTTATCGGCCACCGTCATGTTGGGAAACAGCTGATAGTTTTGGAACAGCAGGGCGCATTTGCGCTCCTGGGGCGACAGGTTAATACCTGCCGCCGAGTCAAAAAAGGTCACGCCGTTGACGACGATCTTGCCCTCGTCGGGCGTCTCCACACCGGCAATGCAGCGCAGTGTGCAGCTCTTGCCGCAACCCGAGGCGCCCAGCAGCGCCACGCGCTCCTCGCCGGCCTCAAGCTGCATGTCGAGCACAAACCCGGGATAACGTTTCTTAATATCCATAACGAGCGACATAGCTTATCGACCTCCCTGCGGCGCCACATCATCGCGCATGAGCTCGGCCAGCGCCTCGCGATCGATACGCAAGGCATCACCGCCCGCCGGGTCGAGCGAATCGCCCTGTCCGGCGAGCTCCTTAGCCTGCTTCCGCTCCGCACGGGAAAGGCCCCGCTCGCGATACTTTTGCGAATGAGCGGTGTACATATTGATGAACAGAATGACCAGGAAGCTGAACGCAATTACGACCACGACCCAAAAGAGGGCCACCGACGTATTGCCGCCCATCCATTCAAAGTAAATCGCAATGGGGATGGTCTGGGTAATGCCGGCGTAGTTGCCCGCAAAGAACAGGGTGCAGCCAAACTCGCCCATCGCGCGGGCAAAGGCGAGCACCGTGCCGGCGGCAATCGAGGGCCAGCCAAGCGGCATCATAAGCTTGGTAAAGATACGACGCTCGGACCAGCCCAGCGTGCGCGCCGCATCGAGCATCTGCGTGTCGAGGCTCTCGAAGGCTCCGAGTGCCGTACGATAGACGAGCGGGAACGACACCACCACGGCAGAGATCACCGCCGCGGGCCAGGTAAAGACGATCGAGATGCCATGCGCGATGAGCCACTGGCCCACCCCGGTCGAGCGGCCAAACAGCATGAGGAGCAGAAAGCCGCAGACCGTGGGCGGCAGCACCATAGGAATCGTAAAGACCGAATCGAGCAGGCCCTTGATGCGGCTCGTCGTACCCATGGTCTTCCATGCGGCAAACAGGCCCAGCACAAAGGAGATCAGCAGGGCAAGGCCGCTCGTTTTTATGGACACCCAAAACGGGCGATAGTCGATGTCGCCCAAAAAGGAAGCCAGAGAGGTCAAGGGCCCCTGCTCATCCTGCAACACGACAGACGATGCTTCTACCATTTGAGCGCTATCAAGCCAACGCGCACCGCCCTTGGCATCACCCGAGGCTGATGTAATCACCACATAGCGGTCCCCATCCGCACCGCGCTCGTCAAAGCCATAGGTATACCCGCCGGCATCAAACGTTGTTTCCGCCGTGACATACCAAGGAAGATCCACGTCCCCTAGCTGCGCACCTCCCATGCAGTTTGCGCTGTCGAGCTCACAGACGAGGGCTTTGAGACCCGATACGCACTCGTTATCCTGCGGATCCAATCCATACTTTTCGACCGCCTTGGGCGATATCCACACTACAACGCGATCGGCAGCAGGCGCCACTACAAGGTCCACGTCCTCGTCAACGGGAAACCGGTAGCCCTCAGGCTGGACCTCCATGGCACGAGCGGTCCCCTTGGCCAACCGCTCAAAACCCTCGATCCCATAGGAAAGCCCATGAGCGGTCGCAGCAACCTGGGCCCCGTCCTCAGCAAACGCAAATCCCGGCACCCAGCAAAGCGCGAAGGTCAAAGCACAGGCGACAAGCATGCGGAATCTATTAAGCACGAAAAGCTCCAAGCGAATACAAGGACGGAGTGAAACACAAAACGATGGAATTATCGCGCCAAGCCGCACTACGCGGAAAGCTCAAAGCCGTACTTGGCCCATATCTTCTGGGCTTTCTTGTTGGACAGGCAAAAGTCAATAAACGCCTTGGCCTCGTCGGCGTGCTCGGAGCTCTCGGCAACGGCGCCCGGATACACGATGGGCTTGTGCGAATCCTCGGGGCACACGAAGGCCTCCTCGATGCCGTCGTAGCGGAAGATATCGGAGCTGTAGACAAAACCAGCTACACAGTCGCCTGTGGACACATAGGCGGCGGCGGTACCAACTTTGTCGGCCAGCGCGACCTTGTCGGCGATCTCGGGAGCATACTCGCCGTCGTCGCCCTCGGTGCCGGTGTAGAGGCCCACGGAGGCCAGGGCCTGGTTGGCGTACTTGCCGGCGG
>CAJMRR010000062.1 GCA_905215835.1 uncultured bacterium
ACGCTCGGCGAGCCAGCCGACATGTCCATCTCGCCGGCAAAGATCCCGCAGCCGCGTCACACCATCGACCCCGACAGCACGGCATCCTTCAGCATTCTCGACGTGCCCGCGCAAGGCGCCCAGGCGCCTGCGCCCACACATCGCCCCGACCTGGCTCGTGAGGAAGACGCGGGCCGCCGTTCTCCGCTCGGCCCCATCCTCATCGCCTTCATGGCCGGCGTTATCGCCTGCTCGGCAATCGGTAGCGTTTGGAGCCATGTCGAGCAGCAGCGTCAAGACGCCGCCAAGGTCGAGATGTCTGTCGAGCAATCGCTCAGCCGCACGCGCTCGGTACATGTGTCGGTCGAGGTCAAGGACGGCGCGACGTGGGACACCGCGCGTGGCGACAGCCAAATGCTCATCCACATCGTGGGGCGTACGCTCAAAGGGCAGACGATTGACGAGTATCAATACGTCAATTCCGCTGGTGACGGCATCGAGCTCAAGCCCGGCGACTACGAGCTCACCGTCGACGAACCGCCCGTCGCCACCGACGGCACGCGCTTCCGCGCCTCAAAGCGCATGGTTCCCGTGAGCTTTAACTCGCAGGCGCCCGATACGGTCGATAGCACTCCGCAGGGCGGGTTTGACCTTTACGCTATTGCTCAATAACTGCGCCTGTCGCTCAACCCCGCCGCCAAGAGTGGGACAATAGCCCTCGACACTATTGTTTACTTTTGGAGGAAGTAGCATGTCTACCGTCACTACCATCAAGCGCGGCAGCCTCACCGCGGCCATCGATTCCATGGGCGCCCAGCTCACGAGCCTTGCCCTCAACGGCAACGAGTATCTGTGGCAGGGCGACCCCGCCTTTTGGGGCAAGCATGCGCCCATCCTGTTCCCCATTGTGGGCTCGCTGCGCAACAACACGGCGACGTCTGCGGCTGGCACCTGCGAGATGCCGCGCCACGGCCTCGCGCGCATCGTCGAGCACAAGCTGGTCGAGGTTTCGGAGGACGGCTCCTCGGTAACGTACGAGATCACCGACACGCCCGAGTCGCTCAAGGCCTTTCCGTTCCACTTTAAGCTCAACATGACCTATGCCCTGACTGGTGACGCCACACTTACCCAGACCTTTGCCGTCACCAATACCGGCGACGTGGACCTGCCGTTCTCGGTGGGCGGCCACCCCGCATTTAACGTACCTGCTCCCGGTGCCGAGGACGAGGCGTTCGAGGATTACGAGCTGGCATTTACCGAGACTTGGACCAACGAGGCCCCCATCATCACGCCCGATGGCCTCATGACGTTCGAGGGTAGCTACAAGGCTCCCGATAACTCGGACGTGCTGCCCATCACGCACCGCAGCTTCGATAACGACGCCATCATGTTCACCGATACCCCGGGCTCCACGCTCACGCTGCGCGGCCGCAAGTCGGGCCACGGCGTCAAGATCGACTTTGAGGGCTTTAAGTACATTGGCGTGTGGTCTGCCGCCAACGACGCTCCGTTTGTGGCACTCGAGCCTTGGACCGGTCACACCACCATGGACACCGAGGACGACGTTTTTGAGCACAAGGCCAACACCATTACGCTGGCGCCGGGCGAGACGGACGTCCGCAGCTTTAGCGTCACTTTGCTCTAGAGGTTCCGCCGTTCGGACGAACGGCGGGCCGGTCGACGCTGCGCGCCACCCAGAGCGACAATTTGTCATTCAAAAGGCAAGGTATGACCAGAAGGTCTATGCCTTGCCTTTTTCATGCCTAGTCGTTGGGGACGTTCTTGTTTGACTAGTCGTTTAAGAACGTCCCCAACGACTACCAATCGTTTTCGGTTCGTAAACTTGCATATATGCATTTATATATGCATTTGCTGGAGGTAGCGCTGAGCGGTATCCTGTTAAGTCGTCAGCATACGATTCAACAGGGAAGGCAGATTATGCATTCTCCCCAACAGTGCGATGCGCAGACCCAGCCGGTATGCAGCCGTCGCATCTTTTTGGGTAGCGCTCTCGCTGCGAGCGCTTCCGTCGTCGCCGGCGCGCTCGCCGGCTGCCAGCGCCCGTCTACGCTCAAGGTAGTTCAGCCCACGACGGGCGGCGGTCGTGACGACCTGTCCGATTCCGTGATCGGCAAGGACAAGATCCGCATTGGCATGGAGGCGGCCTACGCCCCGTACAACTGGCAGGTTTCCGAAGCCAGCGAGTACACCATCCCCATCGACAACGTGCAGGGCGCCTATGCCGATGGCTACGACGTGCAGATCGCCAAGATCGTCTGCAAGGCCCTCGGCGGCGAGCCCGTTGCCGTCAAGCAGAGCTTCTCGGGCCTTATCGATTCGCTCAACAACGGCCAGATCGACCTCATCATCGCCGGCATGAGCGCCACGCCCGAGCGCGAGGAGTCCGTCGGCTTCTCCGACCCGTACTTTATCGGCTACTTTGGCCTGTTCGTAAAAGAGGGCTCGCCCTACCAAAACGCCACCAAGCTCAGCGACTTTAGCGGCGCCACAGTGCTCGGCCAAAAGGACACCATGCTCGATACCGTCATCGACGAGATCCCGGGCGTCGTCCACAAAAACCCGGTCGACTCCGTCCCCACGGTGTTTTCGAACCTGCTGCAGGGCACGTGCGACGCCGTGACCTACAACACCGAGAATGAGAAGGGCTATATGGCCCAAAACCCGGGTATCGTGCCGATTCAATTTGCCGAGGGCGAGGGCTTTAAGCGGGAGGTCACGGCAAACGTCGGCTGCCGCAAGGGCTCGGACAAGCTGCTTAAACTCATCGACAAGACACTCAAGGGCATTAGCCAAGAGGAACGCGACCAAATGTGGGACGCGTGCCTCGATCGTCAGCCGGCATAGGGAGGCAGCATGAAAACCATCAATCGTCTGGCCTCCTTTATCAAGGCCGACCACCGTTATGTGTACCTGGGCACGAGCGTCATCGCGGCGCTCGGCCTGGCGTTTAGCCAACGCAACCCCACGCCGCTGAGCTTCTTGGCCCCCACCGGCATCTTCCAGGATTGCCTTTGGGCGATTCTTTGGGCCTGGATTGTCGTGTCGGCGGCGGCGCTCGTCACCAAGCTTATGCACTGGAGCGACTATCGCGAAAAGTCGCCGTTCGCATCCGAGCGTTTCCGCCACGGCGCGCGCCTGGGCAGCTACGTCGTGGTCGCCATCGCGGCGATCTTTTTCGTGGACCGCTGCGTCATGTCGTTTATCGATCTGGTACAGGTGAGCATTGTCTCGGATTCCAATCCTAGCGACTTTTTGTCGAGCCTGGTCTACATGACCTACAAGAGCGGGGACTTCTTTATCCGCGGTATCGAGATCACCATCGCGCTTGCCACCTTCGGCACCGTCATCGCATTCTTCCTGGCGCTGCTCTTTGTGTTCCTGCGTATTCAGACCTTCGACCGCGTGGACAACGACCTGGTGCGCTTCTTTAAGAGCATTGGCCGCGGCTTTGCGACCGTCTACTCTACCATCGTGCGCGGCACGCCCATGATGGTCCAGGGCCTACTCATCTATTACGCGGGCTTCACCGTTTTGCGCGGCATGGGCTTCGAGACCGCCCAGGCCAACCAGATCTGGAGTACCTTCACCGCCGGCCTCGTCACCATCTCGCTCAACTCCACCGCCTACATGATGGAGGTCCTGCGTGGCGGCATCGAGTCCATCGATCCCGGCCAGGCCGAGGCAGCGCGCTCGCTGGGCCTGTCGCAGTGGCAGGCCATGCGCAAGGTCGTGTTTCCCCAGGGCATTAAAAACGCTATTCCGGCACTCACCAACGAGCTCATCATCAACATCAAGGATTCGTCGGTGCTCTCGGTCATCGGTGTGTTCGACCTTATGTACGCTACTACCACGGTCGCCGGCGTGTACTACCGCCAGATGGAGGTCTACTGCGTGGCGCTCGTGGTCTACCTGATCCTGACGCTCGTGGCGAGCCGCCTGCTCGAAGCCTTTGGCAAAAAGCTCGGCGCCGAGGCCCCGGCAACGCTGCCCAGCTCCAACTAGGCTCAAGACGAGGAGAATCATCATGGCAGATACCGCTACTACCGGCGTTGCGGCCGCCGCACAGACCAATGAGCCGCTCATCCGCGTCGAGGGCCTGCGCAAGAGCTTCGGCTCGCTCGAGGTGCTCAAAGGCATCGACCTGTCCGTTAACCCCGGCGAGGTCGTCACCATTATCGGCGCCTCGGGCTCGGGCAAGTCGACCTTCCTGCGCTGCCTCAATCTGCTCGAGACCCCGGACGCGGGCCACATCTGGTTCCACGGCCAGGACCTTACGGCCGAGCGCTGCAATATCAATAAACTCCGCGAGGACATCGGCATGGTGTTCCAGGGCTTTAACTTGTTCAACAACATGGATGTGCTCGACAACTGCACGCTCGCGCCCGTCACGCTCAAAAAGATGAGCAAGGCCGAGGCCGAGAAGGTCGCGATGGAGCACCTGACCAGCGTGGGACTCGAGAAGTTCGCGCACGCCGCCGTGGGCCGCCTGTCCGGTGGTCAAAAACAGCGCGTGGCCATCGCCCGCGCCCTGTGCATGAATCCGCAGATCATGCTGTTCGACGAGCCGACCTCCGCGCTCGACCCCGAGATCGTGGGAGAAGTGCTCGAGGTCATGCGCAAGCTCGCTGCCGCAGGCATGACCATGGTCGTCGTCACGCACGAGATGGCTTTTGCCCACACGGTGTCCGACCGCGTGGTCTTTATGGACAAGGGCGTGGTGCTCGAGGACGCCGCGCCGGCCGAGCTCTTCGGCAACCCCAAGCACCAGCGCACTCGCGAGTTCCTCTCGCGTTATCTCGAGGACAAATAACCGACCGCAAACGCTTATGTGGCAGGGCCGCTCCGGTGGGGCGGCCCTCGTCATCACAATCGAAAGGATGTCATGGCCGAGGTTTGGCGCTTCTTTGCGCATGAGGACGATTTTGCCGATATAGACGAGGCTGGCGCGTGCGAGCGCTTGGGTCGCGTGCTGTCGTTTCCGACCATCTCGAGTATGGATGCCGAGGCGGTGGACTGGCAGCCGTTCGACGACCTGCGCGCGTATATGCAGCAGGCTTGGCCGCACGTATTTACGGCGGGTAAGGTCGAGCTTATCGACCATTCGCTATTGGTGACGCTTAGCGGTTCCGACCCTGCCCTCAAACCCGTCATGCTCATGGGCCACATGGACGTGGTTCCCGTGGTACCCGGCACCGAGGCTGACTGGACGCATGCCCCCTTTAGCGGACATGTGGACGACACCTACATTTGGGGTCGCGGCGCCATCGATATGAAAGACCAGGTCGCAGGCATTCTCGAGGCGGTTGAGTATGCGCTCGCGCACGGCTGGGAGCACAAGCGTACCCTGCTGCTCGCCTTTGGCCAGGACGAGGAAACCACGCAGTGCGGCGCAGGCGCCATCGGCCGCGCGCTCGAGGAGCGCGGCATTGAGCTTGAGTACCTGATCGACGAGGGCGACTACCGTATTGTTTCGGCTGCCGAGTATGGCGCGGGCGAGGGCTGGCTTATGCATGCCGACCTCGCGGAGAAGGGCTATGCCGATATCGTGCTCAAGACGAAGAGTGAGGGCGGGCATTCGTCCAACCCCTACGGCGGCACATCGCTCGAGGTGCTCAGCCGTGCCATCACCGCAATCTGCGATATCGAGTGGCCGACGCGCGTGACCGACTTGCTTGCCGCTCAACTCATCGAGTTGGGGCTCTACACGGCCGATGAAATTGCCGCCAACGGGGATGCCATTGTCCGCGATTGCCTCGCCAGCAAAAAGCTCTATCCGCTGGTGACGACCACCTGCGCGCCCACGCAGATCGAGGGTGGTAGCACCGGCGCCAACGTAATGCCGCAGGATATGTGGGCCAACATTAACTTCCGCATGCTCGAGGGTACGAGCGTGGCCGACGTTGTGGCGTGCTGCCGTGAGGCGGTTGCCGGGGCGGACCTTGCCGGTCGTGTCGAAGTGGAGCTGGGCCCCGGCAGCTCCGAGCCTTCGCCGTCTCCGCGTGTCGGTGGACCGGGGCTCGAGGCCGTTCGCGCCATCGCCGCCCGCTATTTCCGTGATCCATTGGGGACAGAGGAAAACGGATCATCTGAGCCGTTGGCGATTGTCCCTTCGACCGTGATCGGTGCGACCGACGCTGCCAACTACCAGCGCATTTGCTCCGAGTGCATTCGCTTCTCGGCCTTTGTGGTCGACGATGATGAGTGCGATCGCGGCGTCCACGGCACTAACGAGCGCATCACTCGCCGCGCCTACCTCCAGGGTGTCCGCTTCCTCATCGCCCTGCTCCACACGCTCTAGAATCCGACAAAGGGACTGTCCCTTTGTCGGATTCCGTGCGGGTTATATGCAGGTTTGCCTGCGCACGCTATCATATATGGGTTAGACCGCAACTATGTACCCCATACGCGAAGGGATGCGCATGTATCTGAAGATCGACATGTTCTAGCCGGGCTTACCCCCGCAGTGGCGCCGCGCGCCCCATCAACTCTGCCGATTTTCACCTTCACGCATATAAAGGAGTCCCGCCATGCGCGACAAGCTCGAAAAGATCATCAAGGCCTACGAGGAGCTCGAGAAGAAGCTTTCCGACCCGGCCGTCGCCTCTGATATTAAGGAGTTCACGCGTCTCAACAAGGAGTACGCGCACCAGTCCGACCTCATCGCCGCCTCGCGCGAGTACATCGGCGCGCTCGATGACATCGAGGCCGCCAAGGAAATGCTGCACGATACCACCGATGCCGATGAGAAGGAGATGCTCCAGATGGACATCTCCGAAAACGAGGCCAAGCTCCCCCAGCTCGAGGAAGACATCAAGTACATGCTCATCCCGAGCGACCCCAACGACGACAAGAACACCATCGTCGAGATCCGCTCCGCCGCCGGTGGCGACGAGGCGGCCATCTTTGCCGGCGACCTGTACAAGATGTATCAGCGCTTTTGCGAGTCGCGCGGCTGGAAGACTACCGTGCTCGATTCCAGCCCCAGCGAGGCCGGCGGCTTTAAGTCCATTGAGTTCAAGGTCGAGGGCGACCGCGTCTACTCCGTTATGAAGTACGAGTCCGGCGTGCACCGTGTCCAGCGCGTCCCCAAGACCGAGTCCCAGGGCCGCATCCAGACTTCAACGGCTACCGTCGCCGTGCTTCCCGAGGCCGAGGAAATCGACGTCCAGATCAACCAGTCTGACCTGCGCATCGACACCTACTGCGCCTCCGGCCCTGGCGGTCAGTGCGTTAACACCACCTACTCCGCCGTGCGCATCACCCACCTGCCCACCAACACCGTGGTGCAGTCGCAGGAGCAGCGTTCCCAGATCCAGAACCGCGAGGTCTGCATGCAGATGCTGCGCGCCCGTCTGTACGAGATGGAACTCGAGAAGCAGCAGGCAGAGCTCGGTGCCGAGCGCCAGAGCCAGATCGGCCACGGTAACCGTTCCGAGAAGATCCGCACCTACAACCAGCCCCAGGACCGCGTGACCGATCACCGCATCGGTTTCAACTCCACTTATAACGGCGTCCTTCTGGGCGACCAGCTCGGCACCGTGATCGAGGCGCTCGCCGCCGCCGAGCGAGCCGAGAAGCTGGCGCAGGCCGTGTAGTGGGTTACGCGGTTTTGCCAAACCGCGTAACGGCTCGACGCTGCGCGACGTCCAGAGCGACAATTTGTCATTCAAAAGGCAAGGCATGACCAGAAGGTCTATGCCTTGCCTTTTTCATGCCAACTTGTTCGCTCTGGACGGCGCTCGCTGTCCGTCCTCTGCCTGCGGCGTTGCCATCGCTGCCGAAGACGGCAATTGATTAGTTGGCACTTAGGGACGTTCCTTTTCTGCCGGCAGTTTGGGACACTCCTGGCTTAGTAGTCATTGGGGACGTTCTTAAACGACTAGTCAAATAAGAACGTCCCCAATGACTAGGTCGGACACATTGCTTTGTGAGTTTATTCAATCTTCTTTAATAACAATTAAGTTGTTTACCTGCTTAAAGTTATTTATCATTTTTAAAAATAATGCTCAAAAAATCGTCCAAGAAGTCGCGTGTCATTTTTTGATGGGTCGTGCGTCAAGCGATTTGGCAAGTTCTTGGTTAGATATTGGTCAGTTTTGGGTCAACCTTGCCAAAAGCTTGACGAATGCAGATTTAGACGTCGACGAATGAACAGTTCAGGCAGGTTCCAAGCAAAATTCTGGGCTGATTCTCGATAATCGCTTTCAATCGCCCCTTGCCAAGCGTTGGCCTCGCGTACAATCTGCTCCGACATTCGCGCGCCGTCCGGCGCTTAAGAGGGGAGGGCCCCATGGCAAACGAGATCTGGACTATCAAGCGTTGTCTCGAGTGGACCAAGGAGTACCTGGCCGAGCGCGGCGAGGAGCACCCCCGTCTTTCTGCCGAGTGGCTGCTGTGCGCCGCCACGGGCCTGGCGCGCATTGACCTATATATGCGTATGGACGAGACGCTTAACGCGGCCCAGCTCGAGACCATGCACGCGGCCGTTGTTCGTCGCGCTAAAGGTGAACCGCTGCAATACATCACGGGCAGCACGCAGTTTCGCATGATCGACGTCGCGTGCGCCCCCGGCGTGCTCATTCCGCGTCCCGAGACCGAGATACTCGTCGAGGAAGTCCTCAATTATCTGGATGCCGAGGTGCTGAGCCCCGAGGCTGCCGCCCGTCAGCGCGTTGAGCTGCCCTGGAACGATGAGGTTGAGGAGGCACGCAAGGCCGAGGCCGCGCTGGCAGACGAACGCGCGCCCGCCGAGCGCCGTGCCGCTAACCTGACGGCCGCCGACGAGGCGGCGCTGGGCGGCGATGTGCTGGGCAGCCGTGCCTATGCCGAGGAGCTGGCCGACCGCGAGGCCGAGGAAGCCGCCGCGCAGGCAGCAGAAGCCGAAGCCGCGGAAGCCGCCGAGCCCGAGCTCGACGAATACGGCATCGCCATCGAGGGTGCCGACCAGGAGACGGCTTCAGCTCAGGATGCCGCTTCGCCTGCCCCAGCCGAGCCCCGCATCGCCCGCGTTCTCGAGGTCGGCTGCGGCACGGGCTGCATTTCGCTCTCCCTTGCCTGGGAGCGCCGCGGCCACATTACCTGCACCGCCACCGATATCGAGCCGCGCGCTATCGATTTGGCCACCAAAAACCGCGATGCGCTTGGCCTCACGTCCGACGAGGTCGCCTTTAGTCTCACCAACCTGGTGAGTTCTATTCCCCGCGAAGAGTGGGGCACCTTCGACGTGCTTGTCTCCAACCCACCTTACATCCCGACCGGCGTCATGCGCTCGCTGCCGCACGAGGTCAAGGATTTTGAGCCCGACCTGGCGCTCGAGGGCGGTGCCGACGGCCTCGATATCTTCCGCCGCCTGCTCAACGCGGCGCCCTACATGCTGCGTGCCGGCGGCCTGTTTGCCTGCGAGCTCTACGAGGGTGCCCTCGATGCCGCGGCCGAGCTCTGTCGCCAGGCAGGCCTTTCGGACGTGCGTATCGTCCACGACCTCACCGATCGTCCCCGCATCGTTCGAGCCATCGTCACCGAGCCCAAACAGCGCCAGTAATATTTATTAACTGGTTAGCAAAAATTATAAAGTAGTTTATAATTAGGACGGCTGAAAGAGGTCGGCCCATGCAACCTCCTACCTTTCGGGAAATCATTGCCCTACTCAAGCACGATGGATTCGTGAAGGTCGCGCAAGTCGGTAGTCATGCTAAGTATGTTTCTGGTGACCGTGTTGTCACCGTGAACGGCTCTGGTGGTGATCGACCAAAGAAGGGCACGTGGGCAAGTATTCGTCGCCAAGCTGAATGGTAGTTGGAGGCAAAATGAGGCAGCGATTTACCTATGACTGCGTTCTCATAAAAGAAGACGACGGTTACTGCGCCAGTTTCCCGCAGATTCCCGGCGCCTTTGCCGATGGCGATACGCGCGAAGAAGCGATTGCCCATGCCACCGAGGCACTGATGGCGTTTTTGGCCGACGACCTCAACAATGGTTTGACTCCGGCAGGGTACGAACGCTCGGCCGAGGTCGTGGCCCTTTCAGTCGAAATCGACCACGAGGACGCTCGGGAAGCGGCGTGCCGAACATTTAAAGACGCAGCGCTGGACCTCAAAGTCTCCGCTCCGCGGATTACCGCGCTGGTCAAAGCCGGAAAGCTCGATGTTGAACTTGTCGACGGCCGTCGGATGATAACGATAGACAGCATCGAGCGCTACGCCGCCCAAGAACGCCACGCCGGCAGGCCAAAGAAGTTCGTCGCAGTCCAATAACCCCCTCACTTTCACCGACTACTAGAGCCGCTCACCAAACCAACATGCGCTCTGGGCAAATAGGTTGAACGTTTCGTGCGAGAATGCCCCACAGTAAACAAACTTGCACCAGAGCGTAAGGGGCTGGCATACACATGCAGACGGTCTATCGGGTATATGAGGGAACGCGCGAGCCGCATCGGCTTGCCGTCGAGCGCGCGGCCGAGGTGCTCGGCCGCGGCGGCCTGGCGCTGATCCCGACCGAGACGGTTTACGGTGTCGCCGTGGCGGTCAACGCCTTCTCGGACGCCGTGCCCCAAGATACAGGCGAATTCCCATCGTGGCCGCGCGATCCGCAGGCTGCCGTCAATGGCGCCGCGGTCCCTGCGCTCGGTACCGGCTA
>CAJMRR010000063.1 GCA_905215835.1 uncultured bacterium
GCTCGCGGATGTACTCGGGGTCGCGATGCTCGCGCTCGGCGACCTCCTTCATCTGCGGCGTGATTTGTCCGGCGCGGGCGAAGTCGATTTGCGTGACGAGCTTGGGCTCGGTCT
This sequence comes from uncultured bacterium, assembly GCA_905215835.1. Lineage (GTDB taxonomy): Bacteria > Actinomycetota > Coriobacteriia > Coriobacteriales > Coriobacteriaceae > Collinsella. Next base: position 115 of record CAJMRR010000063.1, read on the forward strand.
GTGTGCTCATTGGCACGGCTCCCTTCGTTGGCATTACCCATATCAGGTTTGCGGGTCAGGGCGGGCGCGCCCAGTCTCAGCCTGCCGTCTTGTCCTGCAAGCTCCCCGTTTATGTGGTGGGCTCAAGTATAGCTCGAATGGGTACGATTGGCCTAACAAGCGTGCCTGTGGGGAGGCGTACATGGAAGACAAGCATCTATATCGAGAGACGCAATGGGATGTATCGGCAGAGGAGAGCCGCGCGCACCATGGCCTTGTCGCGATTGGTTTTGCGGTGCTTGCCGTGCTGGTGATTGCCTTTTGTATTTGGACGTTTGGCGGTCGCGGCGGCGCTGCCTGGGAGTTCGAGGCTGATGATAGCCTGCCGACCATGACGGTGAAGAGCACTGGCGGTAATGCCAATACGCTCGCCGTTCCGGGCGATTATTGGTACCCGCGCGATGAGTTTGTGCAGTTGCAGCTGAGTGGTGGGTCCATTCCAGGTGAAGAAATCGAACGCGTGACGTTTGACGCGACGCTCAAAACGCTCACGGTGAAGCTCAAAGATCAAGGAGATGTGCCCACGACGATGGATATCGCGCTGACGGAATGGCGCCTGGAGCCCCCGTCGGGTGTTGCGGTGTCCGAAGTGGAGCATGTCAAGATTACCTATAGGGACGGCTCGACAAACGGGATTGCAAAGGCCGATGGCTTGGCGGAGTAACGGGGTGTTTGGAAACGGCGGGTCTATTGTGCCTGCGCGTTCATGAAAACCAGGGTGTTTTTGTCTGAAAGCTCGGGGATGTGCCGATAGCCGATGTTGAATGCGGTAAGTTCGCTTGCATCCTCGAGCTTGTTTTCTGCCATCCACCGCACCATGGAGCCGCGCGCCTTTTTGCTGGCGGTCGACCGTTGGATGGGCTTCCCGTTGCGGATACCCTCGCCAAAGAGGCATGTGACGGCCGTGGCGTCGCCCGCGAGGTGGGGCAGAACGGCTTTGGCATACTCCACGCTGGCGAGGTTGACGATCGTGGTGTTTGAGCCTGCCGGGGCGATAGCTCGCGCGAGCTTGTCGCCCCAAAATGCGTAGAGGTCTCGGGCATCGTCGACGGCGAGCTTCGCCCCCATTTCGAGCCGATAGGGCGACACGCCGTGGAAGGGGCGCACGCATCCGTAGAGTCCCGAGAGGATCCACAGATGGTCTTGCAGCCATGCGAGCTGCGCGGAATCCATCACCTCGGGTGCCATGCTTTGGTATTGAATGCCGTGATAGGACATGACGGCAGGGGAGAGGTGACGGGCGAGTGCGGGATTGTCGAGATCGCCGTTTTTCAGGATGGGCCCGAACTCGTGCAAGGTGTTGAGGCAAGACCCCAGCAGTTTGTCGCTCACGTTCCACAGCGCCTGCAGGCCGCCGCCGCCTTCATTCCGCTCGATATCTAGCAGTGCGCGGTGGAGGCGAGCCGTCTCGCGCACAAAGGGTGGGATGCCCAGGACTTCAAAAGCATCTTGGGCCGCGCGCATCTGCTTGGCGGGCGAAATGATGACCTGCAGCATGGACTCTCCTCTGCCAAAAAGGAAGTTGCGGTGGAATACGGTCTGTTTTGGCCGTTTATGGGCCAGTTTAGTCCGTATTTCACCGCAACTGATGAAGGGTTGGTTAGGCTCGCTCGAGGAAGGCCTTGTAGCCGCGATAGGCCTCGTAGATATCGGCCTTGTTGGCGACCTCCCACAGGGCGTGCATGGACAGGACGGCAACGCCGGAGTCGATGACGTTCATGCCGTACTTGGCCATGATGTAGGCGATGGTGCCGCCGCCACCAGCGTTGACGCGGCCGAGCTCGCAGGTCTGGAAGTCCACGCCCGCCTCGTCCATGATGTCGCGGATGAGGGCCACATACTCGGCGTCGGCGTCGTTGGAGCCACCCTTGCCGCGGCTGCCCGTGTACTTGTTAAAGCACAGGCCGCGACCCATAAAGGCGGCGTTTTTGGTCTCGAACTTGCCGGCATAGCCCGGGTCGAAGCCGGCGGACACGTCGGAGGAGAGCATGCGGCTGCGGGCGAGTGCGCGGCGCAGGGCCAGCGGGCTATCCTCGCCGGCGAGCGTCATGATCTCGGCGACGGTGTTCTCGAAGAAGCGGCTTGTCATGCCGGTGGCGCCTACGGAGCCAATTTCCTCCTTGTCGACGATGAGCGTGATGCTCGTGCGCTCGACATTGGCCACATTAATCTGGGCGAGCATGGACGGGTAGGCACAGACGCGGTCGTCATGGCCATAGCCCAGAATCATGGAGCGGTCGAGGCCCATGTCGCGGGCGGGGCCGGCGGGCACGACCTCGATCTCGGCGGAGAGGAAGTCCTCCTCCTCGACGCCGTACTGCTCTTTGAGGATGTCCAAGAACATCTGCTTGACGGGCTCCTTGGAAGCGTCCTTGTCGTCCTCATCGAACTTGACGGGACGGCCGCCCACGATCACGTCGAGAATCTCGGCGTCGACGGCGTCCTTGGCGGGCTTGGCCATCTGCTCGCTCGAGAGATGGATCAGTAGGTCGGAGATGGTAAAGACCGGGTCGTCGGCCTTGTCGCCGATATTGATGTCGACGGTGGTGCCGTCCTTTTTGCAGATGACGCCCACGAGTGCGAGCGGGGAGGCCACCCAGTGGTAGCTCTTGACGCCGCCGTAGTAGTGCGTGTCGAGATAAGCCATGTCGCCGGCCTCGAAGGCGGGGTTCTGCTTAAGGTCCAGGCGCGGCGAGTCCACGTGCGCGCCCAGGATGTTAAAGCCCTGCTCGAGCGGGTCGGTGCCCAGGTTGACGAGCATAAGGTCCTTGCCGTGGTTAGCGGCATACACCTTGTCGCCTGCCTTGAGCTCGCGGCCTTCGGCGATTACGGTCTCCAGGTCGACGTATCCCGCCTCCTCGGCCATCTTGATGCCGGTCTTGACGCACAGGCGCTCGGTTTTGTTCTCACTCAAAAACTGCTTATAGCCGCGGCAAAGCTCCTCGAGCTCTTCGATTTGCTGTGGCGTGTACTTTTTCCATGCGCAGGGACGCTCCATGACGCAGGCTCCTTTCGGATCGATCGTGCTGGTTGATGTACCGTGAGCCATCGTATCACGCGCGGGCTCACGGTGGCGGGGGAGCTTGATGTGAGGTGGCCGCGGGGCGGGGAGCGTGTAAACTGGAGTGAGCAAACCGTGCCCAGCCTAAAGCGAGGTATTCAATATGTCTGACAAGCGCCGCACCTTTGCCGTTATCGACGGCAACTCGCTCATGCATCGCGCCTTCCACGCCGTGCCGCCGACTATGAACGCGCCGGACGGTCGCCCCACCAACGCGATCTTCGGCTTCCTGAACATGTTTCTTAAGATGATCGACGCTTTTAACCCCGACGGCGTCGTCGTGGCGTTTGACAAGGGCAAGCCGCGCGTGCGCATGGAGATGCTGCCGCAGTATAAGGCGCAACGCCCGCCCATGGACCCCGATCTGCATGCGCAGTTCCCTATGATTAAGGAGCTGCTCACCGCGCTCAACGTGCCGATTCTGCAGTCCGAGGGCTGGGAAGGCGATGACATCCTGGGTACCATGGCGCGCCTGGGCGAGCAGGCCGGCTGTGACATGCTGCTGGTGACCGGTGATCGCGATATGTATCAGCTCGTGACCGAGCACGTCAACGTGGTCTCGACCCGCAAGGGCCTGTCCGACGTAGCGATTATGACGCCCGAGAGCGTGGACGACCTGTATCACGGCATCACGCCGGCGCTCGTGCCCGATTTTTACGGTCTGAAGGGCGATACGTCGGACAACATTCCCGGCGTACCGGGCATCGGCCCCAAAAAGGCGAGCGCGCTCATCGCACAGTACGGCAGCTTGGACGAGGTCATCGCGCATGCCGACGAGGTCAAGGGCAAGATGGGCGAGAACCTGCGTGCACACATCGACGACGCACTACTGAGCCGTAAGGTGGCGACCATCCGCACCGATGCGCCCGTCGAGCTCGACTTTGAGGCGACGTTCTTCCCGGCGTTTTCTGCCGATGAGGTTTCCGCGGCACTGGGTACGCTCGGCATCACCGCCATGCAGAACCGTTTCTTGGCGCTGATCGGCGGCGAGGGCGGGGCTGCTGCTTCCAGTGTGTTTGAGATACCAGCGATGGTCCGCGCAGCCGCCGGCGATGCTGACGCGCTTGGTGCCGTTGCGGCTGAGGTCTCCCGCGCGATTGATGCCGGCGAGTGGGTCGCCGCCGTGGTGGACGACGACAAGGAAGAGGGCGCGCTCTTTGGACTGACGCGCACGCTGTGGTTGGCGACGTCCAAGGGCCTGTTCGCGCTCGAGGAGGGCGACAGCTGTGCGGCGGCTGAGGTTGAGGGCTTCAACTTCGTCCACGGCGTGATTGCCGGCGTGCTCGCGCGTCTGTTTATGGAGGGTCGCGTGGTGAGCCCGGATATGAAGGCGCTGTTGCACGAGCTTTCGCCCATCGATTCTTCCGAGCCCGAGCTTATGGATCCGCTGGCAGTCGATTCCACGCGCATCTTCGACACCGTGGTTGCCGCCTACCTGCTGGATTCCGACCGCTCCGAGTTTGACGAGGCGTATCTGGCCGATACCTATCTGCAGATGGCGCTGCCTGCGGCGCGCGGCGCAGAGGGTGCTGGTGAGGACGCTTCGGCGCCTGCCGCCCGTACTGCGGCTCTGACGCTGGCGCTCGTGGCGCCGTTGCGCGAGTGCATGGTCCGTGAGAATGCCGCCAACGTGTTCGATGGCATCGAGATGCCGCTCGTTCCGGTACTTGCTAAGATGGAGCGCGCGGGCATGCTCGTGGACCCCGACCGTCTGCACAATCTGTCCGAGGGTCTGGCGACCCAGATTACCGAGGTTGAGCGCAGTATTCGCGACCTGGCGGGTGACGAGACCTTTAATATTGGCAGTCCCATGCAGCTGTCGCATGTGCTCTTTGATGTGATGGGGCTTCCGACCAAGGGCCTCAAGAAGACTAAGCGCGGCTATTATTCGACCAACGCCAAGGTGCTGAGCGATCTTGCCCGTGATCACGAAATCGTGCGTCTGATCTTGGACTGGCGTGAGAAGTCTAAGATCAAGTCCACCTATCTGGACACCCTGGGCGCGCTACGCCGTGGTGACGGTCGCGTACACACTACGTACAACCAGACCATCACGGCAACGGGGCGTCTGTCCTCGAGCGACCCGAACCTGCAAAACATCCCGACGCGCTCGGAGCTGGGTCGTACCGTCAAGACGGCGTTTTCGGCAGGCGAGGGAAGCGTCTTTTTGGCGGTGGACTACTCGCAGATCGAGCTGCGTCTGCTGGCGCATCTCTCGGGTGACGAGCATCTGGTGCGCGCCTTCAACGAAGGCGAGGACTTCCATGCCGAGACGGCCGCGCGCGTATTTGGCGTGCCAGTGTCCGAGGTGACACCCGACCTGCGCAGCCGCGCCAAGGCCGTGAACTTTGGCATCGTGTACGGCCAGCAGGCCTACGGTCTGTCGCAGTCGCTGCATATCTCGATGGCCGAGGCGCGCGACATGATCGACCGCTACTACGAGGCCTACCCGGGCGTGCGTACGTTCCTCGACAACGTGGTGGCGCGCGCCAAGCAGACGGGCTACGCCGAGACCATGTATGGCCGCAGACGCCATATTCCGGAGCTCAAGGCCAAAAACCCGCAACTCCGCGGCTTTGGCGAGCGCACGGCCATGAACCATCCCATGCAGGGCACCGCCGCCGACATCATCAAGATCGCGATGGCCCGCGTAAGCCGCCGTCTGGAAGAGGAGGGCTTTGCCGCCCACATGATCTTGCAGGTACACGACGAACTGGACTTTGAGTGCCCCATCGACGAAGTCGAGCGCCTAACCACCATGGTCCGCGACGTCATGGAACACGTAGTAGACCTCCGCGTCCCCCTAATCGCCGAAGCCAGCACCGGCATAACCTGGGCCGACGCCAAATAGGGAAGTGCCCACAACCCTAAAGTAACCAAACCAGAAGGGGGCTCCTTGCCAACAAGGAGCCCCCTTCATTCCAAAAAATCAGCCAAGTATCTAGGCGCCAAGACGCCACCCAGACGGCGAGCAAGTCACCCAAGGACCTGGCCGGGCGAGGCGGGTAAGTTTTTCGTAGATTCCGCACGAGCCGGAAAGCACTTAATGTGCTTTCCGAGCGAGCCCAGGACCTGACCGAGCGAAAAACTTACCCGCCTCGCCCGGCCAGGTCCGACGAGCCACGTTAACGAGCCGCCAAGATGGCGTCGATGAGCGTCAGTACGCCCCCGTCGTTGTTGCTCGGAATGCGCCATTTGGCATGCGCGTTCATGTGCTCCTCGGCATTGTCCACGATAAAGCTGTGACCGACGCGCTCCAGCATGGGGATGTCGTTGTACGTATCGCCCACGGCGGCGGCGTCGGCGATATCGATGCCCAGGTGTTCGCACAGGTGCGCGACGCCGGCGCCCTTGTCGACGCCCAGGTTCATAAAGTCGATCCACTCGCGCCCGGCGTTGGTGACGTAGAGCTTGTCCGAGAACTCGGGGCTATAGGTCTCGCGGAAAGCGGGCTCGGCATCATAGGCCGGGAAGAAGATTGAGATCTTGTTGGACTCGATATCAAGGTCCTCAAAGCTGTCGACGTAGTTGATTGTGTTGTAGTAGACGCTGATCTCGTCGTGGTATTGATGGTCGCGGGCAAGCACGTAGAACTCGTCGAAGCAGCAAAGGACGGGGACAGCGCGCGGATCCTCCGAGGCACGGCTCAAGACCTGCTGATACAGCTCCACGTCAATAGTGCTCTTATAGATATAGCTGCCGCGATAGATCACGCACGCTCCGTTGTCGGGGCAAAAAGCGAGGCGGTTCTTGATGCCCTCGAACATCTCCTCGAGCTTGGGGGCGGGACGTCCGCTGGCGGGGCAGAATACGATGCCGGCGTCGGCGAGCTTGTCCAGGCGCTCATCAAGACCCTGGGGTAGCACACGCTCGTCGGTCAGCAGCGTCTTGTCCATATCGACGGCGATGAGCTTAATGTTTCCGATATTGGCGTCCGATTCGTAAGTTTGCATAAAGGCGAGCCTTTCGTTTCGAAATTGTTTCAGACGTTATAACCATCAACTCGTAGTCAGGCGTATTTTCGCAGGATTGGCGCGCGTTTGCATCACCATTCACAAACTAATGAAAAAACTTTTCAGAAATTTGAATTTGTCGCTTGTGCTGCGGGCACTTTAGCGTAATATAGCGACCATCGAAAACGGAGACGGAAAAACAACCGCTTACCGAGTAAAAGGTACCGTTTACGATATTTGAATTGCGCCCGGCGATACGTGAAAGGAGAGGCAGATGCAGTTCGTAAAGATCATCACCACTGCAGACAATGCCATCCGACGCCAGCGCGCAATTTCCCGACGACGATAACAATCGTCTCTGTCCGCATGGGGCGCAATGCCTCAACAGAGTCATTTTGAGGTCGTTGGGTTTTAGCACGACATAGCCGCATGTTTCTAGGGCATGTTGTGCTGCTTTTTGCTATTTAACCTGATATTGCACGGTATATGACCTTGAAATGACTTGCAACTGACCGATGTTCTAACTAGCTACCAAGGGCGAAAGGAAACAGCCATGAGCAAGGAAAAAGTCGTTCTCGCATATTCCGGTGGTCTTGATACATCCGTATGTGTCAAGTGGCTCCAGGACGAGAAGAATCTCGATGTCGTTTGTGTCTGCGGCAACGTGGGCCAGGAAGAGACCGGACTGGATGCCAAGAAGCAGAAGGCACTCGACCTGGGCGTTCTCGATTGCCAGGTGCTCGACCTGCGCGACGAGTTCTCCGATGAGTTCCTGACTAAGGCTATCGCTGCAAACTCCATGTACGAGAACAAGTACCCGCTGCTCTCCGCCCTGTCTCGCCCGCTGCTTGCCAAGAAGCTTGTTGAGGTCGCCCACGAGTTTGGCGCGACCTACGTCGCCCACGGCTGCACCGGCAAGGGTAACGACCAGGTCCGTTTTGAGGCCGCCGTCAAGGCCCTCGACCCCGAGCTCAAGGTTATCGCCCCGGTTCGCGAGTGGGACCTGAAGTGCCGTCCCGACGAGGTCGCCTATGCCCACGCCCACAACGTGCCGGTTCCCGAGGGTGCCAACGACAACCCCTACTCTATCGACGACAACCTGTGGGGTCGTGCCATTGAGTGCGGTCACCTGGAGGATCCCTGGAACGAGCCGCTCGACGACGCTTGGGTTATGACCAAGAACCCCGAGGACACGCCGGATACCCCGACCTACACCGAGATTGAGTTTGAGGCCGGCAAGCCCGTCGCCGTCGACGGCAAGAAGATGAAGCTCTCCGAGATTGTTATCGCCCTCAACAAGATTTCGGGTGACAACGGCTTTGGCCGCCTCGATCTGGTCGAGGATCGCCTGGTGGGCCTTAAGAGCCGCGAGTGCTACGAGGTTCCCGGCGCCCTGACGCTCATCACCGCTCACAAGGCGCTCGAGGACATCTGCGTCGAGGGCGACCTGCTCAAGACCAAGATCAAGCTCGAGCAGGATTGGGCCACCGCCGTGTACAACGGCCAGTGGTACAGCCCGCTCAAAAACGCGCTCGATGCCTTTATGGCCGACACGCAAAAGTTCGTGACCGGCACTGTCCGTCTGAAGTTCTTTAAGGGCAACTGCCATGTCGTCGGCCGCAAGAGCCCCTTCAGCCTCTACGACTACGGTCTGGCTACCTACGACCGCGACACCACGTTTGACGAGAAGGCCAGCGCCGGCTTTATCGAGATCGATACGCTGTCGCTCAAGACGTGGGCAAAGGTCCAGGGCCCCAGCTCTGCTGCCGCCCAGGCCTAGCGCCTCCTTCCCTTGGTATCCGCGCGGCCCATCCGCGTGATACATAACGGGCGCACGGGGTCCCTACCTTTCGTTATGCTTGCTGACACTTCTTAACATCGGTGGCCCCTACGTTCCGCCCGCATATATGATGCCGTGTCTGCGGCTGAGTCCGAGCCCCGCCGGGGTTGTCCGGCGGGGCTCCTTCTATCAATTTGGCGGCTCTGTGCCTATATATATGAGGAGTATCCATTATGTTCAATGCTATCGCGCATGCTTTGCTTGCCCTCGCGCCCGAGTTCGATGCTGTAAAGGTCGAGGACGTTCCTATGAGCCTGAAGGCCTGGATCGATGGTTCGCAGGGCAACATCCGGAGGGAGACGTTGGGCGCCAAGTGCATGGTGCGTCACTTCTTTGCAAATTAGCCACATGGCCCCGCGCGCGGCAGGGAGTGTGTAAAACTAGCGGTTGATAAATCGCTTTAGCGACAGGGCACATTGCTTTGGACGCTTGTTTTGGTATTTGGAGAAAGGAGACGGTTCCATGGCTCTTTGGGGCGGTCGTTTTGAGGCGGGCGTGGCCGAGGTCACGCAGGAGTTTGGCGCGTCGCTGCCGGTCGACAAACATCTCTATAAGCAGGATATCGCCGGCTCTAAGGCGCATGCCAAGATGTTGGCCGCCCAGGGCATCATCAGTGCCGAGGACGAGCAGGCGATTGCCAAGGGCCTGACCGGAATCGAACAGGATATCGATGCCGGCAACTTCACCTTCGATATCAACGATGAGGACATTCATATGTCCATCGAGAGCGAGCTGACGCGTCGCATCGGCGAGGCTGGCAAGCGCTTGCATACTGGGCGTTCGCGCAACGACCAGGTGGCGACCGATACGCGCCTGGGCGTCAAGGCGCTGGCCAAGGAGCTCATGGAGGCCAATCTTGAGCTGCGCCATGTGCTGGTGGATGCGGCTAAGAAGTACGACAAGGTGATTTTGCCGGGCTACACACACATGCAGCACGCTCAGCCCGTGCTGCTGTCGCATCATCTGCTGGCGTATTCCTGGATGTTCGCGCGCGACTTTACGCGCCTGAAGGCCGCCTTTGATGCCGCCGACAACTGCCCGCTGGGTGCTGCCGCGCTTGCCGGCACGAGCTATCCGCTCGATCGCCAGATGACGGCTGCCGAACTTGGCTTTGCGGGCGTGATTCCCAACTCGCTCGATGCGGTTTCCGACCGTGATTTCCTGCTCGATCTGCATTACGCCGGCTCCGTCATGGCCATGCACCTGTCGCGTCTTTCCGAGGAGATCGTGCTGTGGTCGAGCTCCGAATTTGGCTTTATCACGCTTTCAGACTCCTACTCCACCGGCTCGTCTATCATGCCGCAGAAGAAGAATCCCGACTTTGCCGAGCTTATTCGCGGCAAGAGCGGCCGTGTGTATGGCAACCTGGTGCAGCTGCTCGTGACCATGAAGGGCCTGCCGCTTGCTTATAACAAGGATTTGCAGGAGGACAAGGAGGGCGCGCTCGATACCGCCCATACACTCATGCAGTGCCTGTCGGTTATGGCCGGTATGATTTCGACTTGGG
>CAJMRR010000064.1 GCA_905215835.1 uncultured bacterium
CCGCGCGCTGGCTTGCACTCTCGCGCTCTGCGGCAGCGCCCTCGAGCTTAGCGCGCAGCTCGGCAAGCTCAGCATCGCGCTTGGCAACCTCTTGCGCCAGTTTCTGATCCGCAGTGTTCTTCTGCTCGACAAGCTGGGCATTGCGCTGAGACTTTGCCTGTTGCAAGGCAGCCGTCGAACGCGAGCGCTCAAGCTCCAGCGCCTGCTCACCCTCACGCTGGACTGCCTTCACACGCTCATCCAGGTCGCGCGAGAACTCGGCATCGCGCACCTGCTTGACGATATCCGCATAGCCGGATGCATCGACCTTAAAAACTTCGCCGCAATGCGGGCACTTGATCTCGTTCATAGCAGCTCCTCGATGGACGCAAATATCAACCGGCTACACTCTACCGCGCCGCGCGGACAAAAAAGGCGCCGCCGCCATAATGGCAACGGCGCCAGAACCACCACAAAGGTGCCTGTCCCCTTTGTGGTGGCTCTGGCGCCCTATAACCCAAAGAAGCTAAGAATCTGATCGCGGCTTACGGGCTTGTACTCGTTGGCATCGAGACCGACATCGTAGCGAAAGATAGGGCGCTCGCGATCGCGGTTGCGTGCGTTGGCGCGGTCACCCCTGCTGTGGATATGCCCATGCAGCATAATGGCGCCACGTGCCTTGCCGTTCCAGCTGAGCATGGGGTAGTGGCTCATAACCAGACGATGGCCCTTGGCATAGCCGGGAGCAATCTCCAGGTAATCGCGCACGTCTTCCCAAATCTGCGGGGTGTCGGGATCTTCCCAGTCGCCGTCATGGTTACCGCGGATGAGCGTCACGTTCTGGCATTCGATACGCTCGCGCAGGCGCACCGCCTCCGCCAGGGGCAAACGATAGGTAAAGTCACCCAGAATATAGAGGCGGTCGTCCGCAGCCACGCACTCATTGATGGCATCGATGACCTTGCGGTTCATCTCCTCGACCGAATCAAACGGCCGATCCATGTCGTGCAAGATATTCGTATCGCCCAGGTGCAGGTCGGCGGTAAACCACATCATCGTCTGTGTCCTCATTTCGCAACGCGTCTAACACGTGCCTAGTATACAGACGCTCTGGCGCGTCGGTTAGCCAAAGAGCCCGCCGAACAGACCTCGACGGCGTTTGTCTTGCTTTTTCGAAGCGTCACCCTGAGTTTTCTTGCCCTGCCGTTTCCTACGATCCTGCTCCAACTCATCGTCATCGAGTAGCATATCCCACTCAAACGGATCATCTGTCAGATCGAACAGGTCGTCGTCATCAAACATGGCCGCCTCCATTGCCGACTAGCGAGCATCCACCACATAGAGCCCAACGCGCACCTGATGCCACGGGCTGCGCTCGGGAGCAACCTGTTGCACGCGAACCTCAAATACGTCCTCATGGCCGTAATACATCATCAAGGACAGCGGGCCGACCTCGTTTCCCGGAACATAGCCAAGCTTGGTGTTGCCGTAATAGATCGCAACCGCCTCGGGGTCATGGGGATTATCGCGCTCGGCACACAGCGTCAGCTTATCGCCCGCTTTAAGATCGCCCAGGACCAAGGCGCCATCGGCATACTGAAATCCTGCAATGTGAAATGACAGAAGAACACGTGAAGGCTCGTACATAGCAGCTCCTCTAACGGCCGGATAAACCGGTGTGTAACCTTATTGAGAAGTCTACGGTCCCATGCGGACACAAATACATCCTGTCTGCGTCCTTCAATCGTTTGCCTCAACGCTTGCGCGACAGAACGCTTGCAGATAAGATAGGAACACGGATGGCACCCGTTGCCGCGGGTCTTGCCAACTCCGATACACGTTTTCATCGTGAGAAGTGGCCGTCTTCGCTTACGCGGGGGCGGCTATTTCATTCGGCCGATAAACAGACCGAGTTCGATAGCCGCAATCAACAACGCCAATAACGAAATAACATCGCTTACGTTCATACCAAATCCCTTCTAAAGGGAGTTGGCCCATCCGTGCTCCATAACAGTAGTCTAACGCAAAATGCAGGTAATAGGAACACTTGTTCGTATTACCTGCACCCTTTTCTAATGCACAAACATGCGCACGAACTTGTGCTTCCAGCTTGCGTAAGGAGCATAGCGGAATGGCACGTCCAGCCACGTTGCCTTGTTCACGATGCTCTTCTTGTGGCTAAACGTATCGAAGCTCTCGCGTCCATGGTACTGCCCCATACCGCTCGCACCCATGCCACCAAAGCCCATATGGCTCGTAGCCAAGTGCATAATCGTATCGTTGACGCAGCCGCCGCCAAAGGGCACGTAACGCACAAAGCGCTGCTGAACTGCGCGATCCTGGCTAAAGATATACAGAGCCAGCGGCGTCGGACGATCCGTAATAAACGTCTCGGCCTCGTCTAGGCTCTCAAACGTCAGCACCGGCAAGATGGGGCCGAAAATCTCCTCCTGCATCACGGCGTCATCGGGGGTCACGCCGTCCAAAATCGTCGGCTCGATCTTGAGCGACGACTCGCGCGCCGTGCCCCCCAGCACAACCTTATCGGGATCGATCAGCCCGCGCACGCGCGCAAAATGCTTGGCGTTGACGATATGCCCGTAGTCCTCGTTATCGAGCGGATGCTCGCCAAACATACGGCGGGCCTCCTCCTTGATAAGGTCCAGCAGCTCGTCGTGCACGCGCGCATCGACCAGCAGGTAGTCGGGCGCCACGCAGGTCTGCCCCACGTTGAGCCACTTACCAAAGGCGATACGCCGTGCCGCAACCTTCAAGTTTGCCGTCGCATCCACGATACAGGGACTCTTTCCGCCCAGCTCAAGCGTCACGGGCGTAAGGTTTTTACTTGCGCGCTCCATGACGAGCTTGCCGACCGGAACGCTACCGGTAAAGAAGATCTTGTCCCAGCACTCATCGAGCAACGCTTCGTTCTCGGCGCGCCCGCCCTCGACAACCGTCACCAGGCGCGGATCAAATGTCTCTTCACAGATTTGCTTGAGCACCGCGCTCGATGCCGGAGCATAGGCACTCGGCTTGATGACCACGGTATTGCCCGCGGCAAGGGCGCCGGCGAGCGGCTCGAGTGTTAGCAAAAACGGGTAGTTCCACGGAGCCATGATGAGCGTGACGCCATAGGGCACGGCTTGTATTTTGCACACGCTCACGGCGTTAGCGAGATCGCACGGACGCAGGCGCGGACGACTCCACCGAGCCACGTGAGCGATCTGATGTCGAATCTCGGAAAGCGACGTGCCGATCTCGCACATATAAGCCTCGTCATGCGACTTCCCCAAATCGGTCTTGAGTGCATGGGCAATATCGGCCTCGTGCGCCCGTACCGCATCGCGTAAACTCACGAGCGCGCGACGTCGGGCATCGACATCAAACGTGGCGTGCGTCTTAAAGTAGGCGCGCTGATCGCCGACGATGCGCGCAATTTCCTCGGTGTTCATGTGCCCTCCTAGTTCTCGCCCTCAAACATACCACCTGCAACGACTTCATACATATGCTCGAGCTCCAAGCGGTCCATTAAAAGCGGAACGGGGTACAGGGGATTGGCCTCGGCATCGGCATTCGCCGCCATCTGCGGAATGTCGGAGCGGCGAATGCCCGAGACATATTTGGGAATGTCCAAGGTAGCGTTCATTCGATCGACCCAATCGATAAAGGCCTCGGCCGCCAGGTTGTCCTGTGCGTTAGCCGGCGCGATACCAGCCATGCGGGCGAGGTCGGCGAGCTTAGGAGCAGCAGCTTCACCATAGGCGCGAAGCATGTGCGGCAGGATAATGGCATTGGCCAAACCGTGGGGAATCCCATAACGTCCGCCCAGACTGTGCGCGATGGCATGCACATATCCGACATAGGAGCGCGTAAAGGCAACACCCGCTTTATACGCTGCCGAAAGCATATTGCGGCGCGCCCGTATGTTGTCCCCACGCTCATAAGCATCGAGCAAATTGTCGTGGATGAGCAGCACCGCCTGACGCGCCATCTTGCGCGTATAGGGCGTGGTACTGCGCCCGATAAAGGCCTCGACAGCATGCGTTAGAGCATCCATGCCCGTTTGCCCCGTAATGGAGGCGGGCAGGCCGCGCGTAAACTCGGGGTCGTGCACCGCAAAGCGCGGGATAAGCACAAAGTCGTTAATGGGGTACTTGTAGTGCGTCTCGTCATCGGTAATTACCGCTGCAAGCGTTACCTCACTTCCCGTGCCCGCCGTAGTTGGAACGGCGATGAGCAACGGCAGGCGACGATGAATCCGCAGCAGGCCGCGCATCTTGTTGATGGGCTTGCTTGGCTGCGCGATGCGTGCGCCCACGCCCTTGGCACAGTCCATGGCCGATCCTCCGCCAAAGCCGATAATGGCCCGGCAGGCACTCTCTCGGTACAGGGACGCCGCTTCCTCCACGTTTGAGACCGTGGGGTTCGCACGCGTTTCGGCATAGACCGTAACGCCAATCCCCCTGGATGCGAGCGCCGTCTCGAGCGGTGCCGTGAGCCCCAGACGGGCAATGCCGGGATCCGTCACGATAAGGACCTTCTGGATCGAGCGCTTTTGAAGCACCGCGGGCACATCCTCGGCATGCTCTAAAATGCGCGGCTCGGTATAGGGCAGGATCGGCAATGCAATGCGAAAAACCGTCTGATATGTTCGGCACCAGGCACGACGGGCTAGATGCATAAAGGAAACTCCTTCATTTGTTGATAGGTCAACATTTGCTCGACCGATTGTACTCAGCGGCGTCCGTATATGACTTGCAAACCGTTAATCAATCAACATCTTCATATCTCAAAATTGTTTTATTAAAAATCATTCCTAATAGGCTTCACATTTGGTTGCATTTATGGATAATAGAACTCGTCAAGACGCACGTCCGGAGAGGGCCCTTACGGGACCGGGCGAGCGCACAATCGCCATCGATCGAAAGGATCGAATCATGAAGTTTGTTTGCCCCGTTTGCGGTTATGTGGAAGAGTTCGACGGCGATCAGCTGCCCGAGGACTTCAAGTGCCCCCAGTGCGGCGTTCCCGGTTCTCGTTTCCTGAAGCAGGAGGAGGGCCAGCTCGAGTGGGCTGCCGAGCACGTCGTGGGCGTCGCCAAGATGGAGGGCGTCTCTGAGGACATCGTTGCCGACCTGCGCGCCAACTTTGAGGGTGAGTGCTCCGAGGTCGGTATGTACCTGGCCATGGCTCGCGTCGCTCATCGCGAGGGCTATCCCGAGATCGGCCTGTACTGGGAGAAGGCTGCCCACGAGGAGGCCGAGCACGCCGCCAAGTTCGCTGAGCTCCTGGGCGAGGTCGTGACCGACTCCACCAAGAAGAACCTCGAGATGCGCGTTGAGGCCGAGAACGGCGCCACCGCCGGCAAGACTGATCTTGCTAAGCGCGCCAAGGCCGCTGGCCTCGATGCCATCCACGACACCGTGCACGAGATGGCTCGTGACGAGGCCCGCCACGGCAAAGCTTTTGCCGGCCTGCTTAAGCGCTACTTTGGCTAAGCCAACCGCTTGAGACATAACCTCTAGCTCGATGAGGCCCGGACCGTATTGGTCCGGGCCTTTTTCGTGCCTCACGAACTTGTTAACGCCCTGAAATAGGACCGTCTTCGGCATCGGCTTCTCGTCAAAAACTAAGTGAGTAGACTTTTTGGAACTTGCCGAGCAGACCATCCATATCACTTTATAAAGCCGCAGGTAAATGCCTTGTTGCAAAACGACCTAGTCGCCAAAGTGCCAAAAGTCTACTCACTTAGATTCGCAGCCGTCCACGATCGAGCCATTTTGTGTCTAACGGGCA
Organism: uncultured bacterium; assembly: GCA_905215835.1. GTDB lineage: Bacteria > Actinomycetota > Coriobacteriia > Coriobacteriales > Coriobacteriaceae > Collinsella. The sequence continues at coordinate 5,776 of CAJMRR010000064.1, forward strand.
TCTTTCCGTCGATTACTCCCAATTTTGTCCAGTCAATGAATAGTTCAGACCGGAGTAATATCTCAGCCCTTTGCTCATCCGAGCTTTTATCACGATATTCAGCATCGAGCATCCTGCATATGGCCTTAACGATCGCGCGGAATCTATCCTCATCCGATATCTGTCTGTGTGTCAGGAGAAGCACATCGTAGCCCATGGCCTGAAGGGCCGTCATGCGGTCAGCGTCACGCAAGCCATCCCCTGCGCGTCCGTGCGAGGCCTTTCCCTGACATTCAATGGCCACCTGTCGCCTACCGTCCGGTGAAGAAAGAAGTAGGTCGATATATACACGGGACTTTCCCACAATCGCTCGAGCACTTGTGCCTAGCATCACTTCAACATTAAGCTCTATGTCGCAAAAACCTTCGCCTCCCAGGGATCGCGGCAGTGCAAGTAGCAAATACGCCTCGACCTCAAAAGGCGACGCGGCACCCAATGGAACGAGTTGCGATACCGCCATAAATCTATTGCCGTAACGCATCCCGCAAACATCTGAACAAAAACGGCCAAGGTCTCCGCCCAAAACCAAAGCGTCTCGACGCCATAAATTTGAGGCGGTGCCGTCCTCGGACGGGCAGCGCACCCAACCGAACGTTGTCGAAATCGCGCCCGAATCAATTTCACGCGAAAGCTCCGCCTCAAGTGCCGCCGGCAGGGCACACACCGCAAACAAGCCACACATCTCCGCCAATACCAAAAGAAGCTGAAGATCCGTCAGATGCCGCGACATGATGAATGTCGTCAGTAGAGGAGACGTAATCAAAAATCCATGCTCCGTTTCCAGCACGGATTCCCTGGGGAGCTCACCAAGAAACAGCCGCTGCCTAATGCTGGCAGGACAAGTCCGTTTGTTTCTCGTCCGAACCAATGTATGCAACGGAAAGCCGAGCACAACCGCAGCCGTCGGGTTACGGGCGAGGTCATATCGCTGCCGGTCTTCTTCCGGCCGTGGAAGCGGCGGACACAAAGCGCGTACCTGAGGGGGCAAACGCCAGTACCTAAAAGCCGATATGTCACAAAGTAGATCCTTCATAGGCACAGGAAAACACGAATTTCAACCCAGTCAGTCACGCATTGGCGCGAACGCACCAAAAATGGCGCCGAACGGACTGCCAAGTTTTCAACAGCCCTCCCCAACTGGCCAAAAGCTTGCCAAGAGCTGGACGAAGCCCTGTTGAAAACCCCATTTTTTTCTCATGTAGAAGCTTTGCGCGGCAAGTGAGTAGACTTTTTTGAACATCCCGAGCAGGCCGGTCATCCTGCTTTTCAAAACCGCAGGTAGATAGCTTGTTACAAAACTGCCTGGTCGCCAAAGTGCTAAAAGTCTACTCACTTAGGTTGCAGAGTGCCCCCCATTAGCTGCAATTCCAAGGTAGTTAGCACTTTTGGACTCAGATCGTCATACTGGACAAGAATTTGAGTTGAGTTTTCAGGGACAGATGCGCCATCGGCACACCAAAAACAGTCACCGATATCGATAAAAGGGATGCTCGAGCGCGTGAGAGCCCGTGCAAAAGTGCTTCCGCCCGTTCCACGCTCCGCAACCACGACACAGTAAAGGCCCGCGTCTGCATGCTCGATCGAGACCTCTCCTGCCGGAAATACCTTCCGCACAAGCGCCATCAGGCCATCACGCGCCTCGCGAGCACGACCGCGCACGCGGTTCACATGTCGCTCGTAATCACCCGATTCCAGCAAACGAGCCAAGGCGACCTGGTCAACAGAGCTCACCGATGAGGCATAAAAACCAAGGTCGCGCCTAAAGCACTCCATCAGCCCGTCGGGCAGCACCATGTACGCCAAACGTAACGCCGATGAAAGGCTCTTCGAAAACGTGTTGGTGTAAATAACCGACTGAGCGGCATCGATCGACGCGAGCGCAGGAATCGGCTTGCCGGCAAGGCGAAACTCGCAATCAAAGTCATCTTCGATGAGATACCGACCTGGTCGCTCGGCGGCCCAGCTCAGCAGCGCATAGCGACGCGCAATGCTCGTCACAAGACCGGTGGGATACTGATGGGACGGCATAAGGTGAAGGACATCGGTCCCAGTTTTCTGCAGAGCGCTCAGGTCCACGCCGTCGTCATCCAACGGGATATGTCGTACTTGGCAGCCCATAGCCTGATAGATGCGCGTCAGGCGCAAATAGCCCGGATCCTCAACGGCATACACCTTGTCCGCGCCAAGCAGCTGAACCAACATGGTATCGAGCAACTGGGCGCCCGCACCGATAACAATGTTGTCGGGGTCGACATTCATACCCCTCGTCCCGCGCAGATGATGAGCAATTGCGCATCGTAGCCGAACGGTGCCCTGTACCGGTGCGGGCGAAAAGATCTCGCGCTCGTCTTCGGATGCCAGCGTCGCCCGCAGTGCGCTTTGCCAAAGCCGCGCCGCCTCCAAAGCGGAAGGAGAAAGTGCGTCGAATTGCTCGACCCGCCCGCGGACATCATGCGCGCTGGGGTCCACAGAGACGGCATCTCGGTCGATGCCCTCCGAAGCCAAAGGCAAAACCGGTGCATCCGGAAGCTTGCAAGCGTAGTAGCCGCGCCGCGGCTTTGAGCAAATATAGCCCTCGGCAAGTAGCTGGCTATATGCATTCTCGATAGTAATGACACTGATTCCCAGATGACTGGCAAAGGCGCGCTTAGACGGCAAATGCTCCCCCGCCACAATGCGTCCAGCTACGATATCATCTCGAATTTGCTGGTAAACATACTCATAGAGCGATGCTTCGCCGCGTTTTTCCAAATTGTAGTCAAGCATGAGTTTGCCACCTGATCTTATCGAGCTGTTCAATCTGGTATTAGTCTGACCTTATTATTATCTCGAAAACTGAGTATTTCGCCATACCCAGCTCCCCGATAGGATGTTCCGTCAAGCAATGCACATGCCAACCAAGGGAGCAACCATGGCAGAACAGACTAGCAAGACCGATCGCGTCAAACTCAATCGCGAGCTCGCGCAGATGCTCAAGGGTGGCGTCATCATGGACGTCACCACGCCCGAGCAGGCACGCATCGCCGAGGAGGCGGGCGCCTGCGCCGTCATGGCTCTCGAGCGCATCCCGGCCGACATCCGCGCCGCCGGCGGCGTATCGCGCATGAGTGACCCCAAGATGATCAAGGGCATCCAAGAGGCCGTCTCCATCCCTGTTATGGCCAAGTGCCGCATCGGTCACATCGTCGAGGCGCAGGTCCTTCAGGCCATCGAGATCGATTACATCGACGAGTCCGAGGTTCTCTCCCCTGCCGATGACGTCTATCACATCGACAAGACCCAGTTTGACGTGCCGTTTGTCTGCGGCGCCCGTGATCTGGGCGAGGCGCTGCGCCGTGTTGCCGAAGGCGCCACGATGATTCGCACCAAGGGTGAGCCGGGTACGGGCGACGTCGTTCAGGCTGTGCGTCACATGCGCAAGATCCAAAAGCAGATCCGCGACGTTGTTGCCCTTCGCGATGACGAGCTCTTTGAGGCAGCCAAGCAACTGCAGGTTCCGGTCGAGCTGGTGCGCGAGGTCCATGCCACGGGTAAGCTTCCCGTCGTGAACTTTGCCGCCGGCGGCGTAGCGACCCCCGCCGACGCCGCGCTGATGATGCAACTGGGTGCCGAGGGCGTCTTTGTCGGCTCGGGTATCTTTAAGAGCGGCGACCCCGCCAAGCGCGCCGCCGCCATCGTCAAGGCCATGGCAAACTTCACCGATGCCAAGCTCATCGCTGAGCTTTCGGAGGACCTGGGCGAGGCCATGGTGGGCATCAACGCCGACGAGATCGAGATTATCATGGAAGAGCGCGGGCGCTAGTCCAGCAGAAAGGATCGCACATGAGCGATTATGCAGACCAAACGGTCGCCGTGCTGGCGGTCCAAGGCGCTTTTGCCGAGCACGAGGCGAGGCTGTCCGAGCTGGGCGCACGTTGTATAGAGTTGAGGCAGGCGGCTGATTTGAAGCAGGACTTTGACCGTCTGGTACTTCCCGGCGGCGAGTCTACCGTTCAAGGGAAGCTGCTTGATGAGTTGGGCATGCTCGAGGAGCTTCGTGCCTGTATCGCTGAAGGCATGCCCGTCCTGGGCACCTGCGCCGGCCTGATTCTACTGGCTCACGACCTTGCCGCCCATGACGATAAGGGCACGCCGCGTTTGGCAACCATGGATGTACTTGTCGAGCGCAATGCCTACGGCAGACAGCTCGGCAGCTTTCGAACCAAGGGGCAGGTAACCGGCATCGACGGTGAAGTGCCGCTGACGTTCATCCGCGCGCCCCGCATCGTCGAAGTGCACGGCGACGCTGAGGCTCTAGCAGAAGTCGACGGCCGTATCGTCGCCGCCCGTCAGGGCAGCCAGCTCGGCGTAACCTTCCACCCCGAACTCGACGAAGACACCCGCCTCCACGAACTGTTCCTACAAATGTAGGCATCGAAATCAACAAACGAAACGAGAGTGGATAATTTCCCACTTTGAGCTTGAACGCAAGCTCAAACCGGAAGATTATCCACTCTCATGCTATGTAGTCGTTGGGGACGTTCTTAAACGACTAGTCAAACAAGAACGTCCCCAACGACTACCTTTTGGCAGGTCTGGATCATGGCAATGCCGATGTTTTAGCACCGACAGACACTATGACCCAATCCGAGGGCACTAAAAAGATAGGAGCCCCCGCT
>CAJMRR010000065.1 GCA_905215835.1 uncultured bacterium
GAGCCACTACCAGGGCACGGAGTACGATTGCTACGGTAGCAAGGGCACGCCCGCTACGCGTGGCGCATATCGCCCCATCGGCATCAACCGCAACAGCCAGCTCGCCGTGCTGCAGCTGCGCCCCTATGCGCAGCCGGCGTATCGCGCCGTGCAGTGGATGGCCTTTGGTTCCAACTCGTTTAACGCGCTGGTTCCGCTGTACGCCAACGTCGAGACCATGCCCGAGTACTATGCCGACACGCAGGCTCGCGTGACGTCCGAAAACTTCTACTGGGCCAACCGCCTGATCGGCGCCCTGGCTGACGTCCGTTTCCATGAGTGCGGCTGCGCTGTGGAGGACTACCAGGAGAAGGTCGGTGGCATGGGCCACAAGCAGATCCATGACGTCGATGCTACCGTAGCCGCTCTGCCTGAGGCCGAGGTGCCTGCCGAGCTTGCACGCGCCAATGAGGCCTTTGCCGAGTGTGTTCGTGTGGAGACCGATGCTCTACTGGGCAAGGTGCTCTACACCACGAGCTGCGCCATGAAGAACTCTTTCGCGATGAACGACAACGTGAGGTAGGGATTTCCCGTCGATCGAATAGCGCTAAAACGCTTTGTCGCTTTCACTCGATCTTGGGTACAAGAACGCCAATGCAGTTGTTTATGATTGGAGACAACCATGGTTATGAAACTCGATCAGCTTGTTAACGGCGCCATCAACGTTGGCTTTGGCGCTGCCGCCGTTGCTGTCGAAGGCGGCAAGAAGGTCCTCGACGACCTTAACACCAAGGGCGAGCAGGTCCGCAAGGACACCGCCACCCCCGATATCGCCCGCAGCGTGTCCGATATGTTCGAGCAGGCCGGTGGCACCATCTCCGACCTGACCGAGCGTCTGGGCATGCAGGGCGAGACCGCGGCCCAGCGCGTGCTTGACGAGCTTATCCTTGCCCGCGTCCGCGTCATGACCGCTCCCGAGCGCACTGCCTTCCTGGCCCATGTGCGCGACATCGTCGATTCGGTCGAGGACAACGTGACCTCGGTGCCCGTCGAGTCCGTTGAGCCCGACGATGCGAAGGATACCGAAGAGGCCGAGTAGCAGCGCAGATGGCAGATTCCACCACCGATTACAACAATCTAGATCCCTTGGGTGACGAGGCGGCGGTTGTCGATGAGGTCGACGCCGCCGTCTCGGGCGCTCGCAAGAAGCCGCGCGCCGTCGATATGGTGCCCGAGGAGCCCGACGCGATGGCGCCGGACGAGGAATACCAGCTCACGCCGGCGGGTCGTCGCGAACGCATTGGGCAGATTGTACGCCTGGTCAAAAAGTACCGCGTGTGGGATAACCTCACGCCGGTTCGTTTGCGCCGCCTGCTCGAGGAACTCGGCCCCATGTTCGTCAAGATGGGGCAGATTTTGGCCAACCGGTCCGAGATTCTGCCGCAGCGCTTTTGCGACGAGCTGCGTCGTCTGCGCTCCGACGTGGAGCCGGTGCCGTACGAGGTCGTACTCAGCTGTCTGGAAGAAGAATACGGCCTGCGCCTGGGGGAGATGTTCGATGCGATCGACCCCAACCCGCTCGGTAGCGCGTCGCTCGCGCAGGTGCACCGCGCTCGTCTGGTGACGGGCGAGGACGTGGCCGTCAAGGTGCAGCGCCCCGGTGCGCAGCAGGTTATGGCACAGGACATCGATATCATCCGCTCGGTGGTGCGTATCGTTTCCAAGTTCGTCAACACCGATCAATTCGTTGACCTGCACGGCGTAGTCGAGGAGTTGTGGACCTCGTTTCGCGAGGAGACCAACTTTTTGGCCGAGGCCAAAAACCTCAACGACTTCTACGAGTTCCATAAGAGCGTTCATGGCGTGACGTGCCCTAAATCCTATCTGGACCTGTGCACCGAGCACGTGGTGGTTATGGATTACGTCGACGGCATTTCGATCGCCGATCCTGAACGCTTAGTGGCCGAGGGCTATGACTTGGAAAAGATCGGTGCCGCAATCGTCGAGGACTATTCGACGCAGGTGCTCGACGACGGCTTTTTCCATGCCGACCCGCATGCGGGAAACATCATCCTCAAAGACGGAATTGTCTACTTTATCGACTTGGGCATGGTCGGACGCATGTCGAGCCACGACCGTGGCATCGTCAAGGATATGATCTTTGCCGTGGCCGAGGGCGACGTGCCAAAGCTCAAGGATTCGCTCATGCGCTTTGCCGTGACGCGCGGCGATTCGGCCGAGCTTGACCATTCGGCCTTTTTGTCCGACTTGGACTTTATTGTTGCCGACTTTGCCGGGCTCGACCTTAAAGACCTGGATATCGGCGAGTTTTTGACCTCGCTGTTAAACCTCGCGCGCAAAAATGACGTTGAGCTGCCGAGCGTGGTGACGATGTTCGCGCGCGGCATGGTGACGCTTGAGGGCCTGCTGACCGAGTACATGCCCAACGTCAACATGATCCAGATCATCCAGACGCACATCAAAAACGAGAAGAGCACCTATGCACGCGTCCGCGAAATGGGGCGCGATCTTGCCGCGAGCAGCTATCGCGCGGCAAAAGGCTCGCTCGAGGCGGCCGAGTATCTGGGCTTGGCATCGCGCATGCTCACGCGCGGACAGCTTAAGGTAAACACGCAGATCATGAGCAGCGATAAGGCGCTGCGACAGCTGGGCGGAATTATCGACCGCATGTCGATGGCAATTGTGATTGCCGGCCTGTTTATCGGTTCGTCGGTGGTGTACTACGCGCGCATCGAGCCGGTTGTGTTTGGTATCCCAGTCATTGGCTTTATGGGCTACGTGAGCGCGCTGGTGCTGGCGCTTATGCTGGGCCGCAATATCTGGCTCAACAGCCACGGCGGCAAGCACTAGAGTCTGCGACCGTCACCGCATTTTCCTATCGCAAACAATAGCTTTTACCATGGGCTTCGCCTGCGTGCGAGGCCCTTTTGCGTGATACCATTTTGACGATAATAATCGATGGCCTAGATGGTGGTGCGGAGACGCACGAATGCGCGGTTTTCCTGCGCGTTTGGGAGAATCGGGGTGCAAGTCCCCGGCTGTGCCAGTAACCGTAATTCCTCTTGGCTCGGGATGTTCGCGTCGCAGATCGGACGGCGCGCCTGAGCCGTTAAGGTTAAGTCGGATCGCCTCCCATCTTGCACGTTGCCGCGGCGTATGCCGCCGGTGTGCATAGGGCTCTGGAGGGAAGGGGGACCCCGATGGGGGAACTCGAGCGCAACATGCGCGATGACGTGGGGCAGCTTCAAGGCAACGCTCCAAGTACAGACAGTAGGAGACAAATGGATATGTTTGAGGACGAGTGCCAGCGTGCCTCGCTTCGTCGCCGTGGCGTAATCGCGCGCGGCGTGGCAAAGCGCTGCCTGGTGGCATTCCTGGCCTTCGCGATGGCCTTCAGCACCACGCCGGCTCAGCTGTGGGCCGAGGGTGCCGAGGGCATTACCGACGCTGTGGCTCAGGCTACGACGCCAGGCGAGGACGCAGCGCTTGCGGGCGGTACCGCTGAGCAGAGCGGCGCCGAGGTTTCGGATTCCGGGAGCGCGCCTGCAGCTAGTGCCGCCACTACAGAGGCAGCAACTGGCGACGAAGGCTCGGCGACGGGGGAGAGCCCTGCCACGAGCGAGCGGTCTTCGACGGCATCCGCTGGTCAAGCAGGAACTGCCGCCGCGGCTGCCGTCCAGACAGAGAACCCGACAGAAACTGGCGATGTCGCCAAGAAGCAAATCGAGGTCTCGTTCTCGATTATCGGCACCGATGCCGACGGCAAGGCTCAGACCTGGGTGGCACCTACGCAGCTCAAGCTCGACGAGGGCGCGACGGCTGCGGATGCCTTCATTAAGCTGCAGCAGAAGACGGGCTTCAAGGCGGATTACGATCCGAACACGGCATACGGTTTCTACCTCAAAAGCATCACATCCCCGAGCGATGGCCGCACGCTTGCCTACGATCCGACGACTTATGCCTTCTGGCAGCTGTTCGTCGACGGCGCGTCTTCCTCGGTTGGCGCGAGCAGCGTTAAGCTCACCCAGGGGCAGAAGATTGAGTTTGCCTATACGGCTGGTAGCGCGTCCCCTGTCGTTAAGGACCAGGTTGCCGCAAATGTGACCGTCATTGGTCGCGATGCCCAGGGCAAGACTCAGACTTGGGTCGATAACGCACAGTATGTGGTGACGTCCGGCTCGAGCGCGCTTGACCTTACGAAGGTCGCGCTCGAGGCGAATGACATTGACGCCGTTGCTGCGGGCTCCTTCATTCTGAGCCTTAAGTACAACGGCGTTGAGCTGGGTACGCCGCTCGATTATTCGACCTATTGGCAGCTGTTCATCAACGGCAAGTCGAGCGACTACACGGCAGACAATGTCACCATTCATGCTGGCGATACCGTCACGTGGTTCTACGGTGGCTGGGGCGACCAGTTGCCGTCCGATTCTGTTCATGCTTCTGTTCAGGTCCTCGGTAAGGAAAAGGACGGCAAGCAGCAGGTTTGGGCTTCGACGGGCCAGACGAGCCTCAAGGCAGGCTCCACTGCCAAGGATCTCCTTGAGCAGGTCGGCCTTACTCTCGATGCTGGCGAATCGTCTTGGGGCTGGTTCCTCAACGGCATTTATTCGCCCTTCGATGGTAAGTCCTATTGTGGCTATGATGCTGCGACCAATAGCTATTGGCGCTTCTACGTAAATGGCAAGTTCAAGAACGTTGGCGCTGGTGCCTACGAGCTCCAAGAGGGTGACGCCGTCACCTTTATGTATGCTGGCGACAGCGATGCCCTTCCTGGCCAGGTTCTTGGTTCTGTCGATGTTATCGGTCCCGATGTCAACGGCAACAATACTCGCTGGGGCTCGGCAAGCAATGTTTCTTTGCCCGAAGGCTCCACGGCCCAGAACCTTATTGAGGCATTTCTGAAGGCCAAGGGCGTTGCGTACAACGGCTCTCAGAGTGGTGAGTACTGGTTCCTCAATTCCATCGACTCGCCGTTCGGAGGCAAGACGTACGGCTATGATGGTGCGACCAATAAATATTGGCATCTGTATATCAACGGAGAGCCCTCATCTCTCTGCGCCAACCAGGTCACGCTCAAGAGCGGCGACAAGGTTACGTTTGCCTACACCACCGATAATTCGCCCATGCCCGATCCCGACAAGATTGTCGTGGACCCGAGTGCGACGACTCCTGATTGGGATGTCGAGTGGGCCGGCTACGGCAACAGTGGCAACGGTTCGACCGTAACGGATGCCAAGACGCCTGCGCAGGCCGCCGGTCTTAAGTGGGCCTTCGATTGGAAGGCCGAGTCTGGCCAGCAGTATGCCAACTGTAGCGAGCCTGTCATCGCTAACGGCTTTGTGTACATCGCGACCGAGAACGAGCTCATTAAGATCGATTCGTCCACGGGCAAAAAGGTTGCCTCTGCGCCGCTTGCCTCCAAGGTGAGCTATACCTCTCGTCCGATCTATACCAATGGCCTTATCATCGTTCCGCTCAACGGCGGTGCGGTCCAGGCGATTACTGCAGACAAGCTGATCTGCAAGTGGCTGACGCCTGGTTTGACGGACTTGACGCAGAGCTCCTGCACCGTCGTTTCGGACGGCGAGTACGTCTATGTAGGCTCGGTCGATATTTCGTATGACGAGAATTACAATGCGACCTACGGCAACGGCTCCTTTGCGCGCATTAAGATTGCCACGGGCGAAGTTTCTTGGCAGAACATCGACCCTACCGAGGGCTATTACTGGACTGGTGCGGCTTTGACGGATAAGTATGCCATCGTTCCTACGAGCGCGGGTACGCTTAAGTGCATTGATAAGACGACGGGCGATGTCGTTTCGACCATGAAGCTCGGCGCTGTCGCAAATGCCGATTGCATTGCCGATCCGTCCAATGGCTCGACCTTCTATCAGATGACGCACGACGGAAAGCTCCATGTGATTTCGCTTTCGGCGAAGGGCGTGCTGAGTGAACAGAAGACGGTTGATCTGGGCCTTACGAATAATCTGAGCGCCCCTGCGGTGTCTGGTGACAATCTGATTGTCGGCGGACAGACGGCTACTGGCTCTGCTCTGGTTCTCTATAACCTGAAGACGGGTAAGACCACGATGGTCGCTGCTGCCGACGGCAAGGCGCTGCCGGCTGGCCTCAACGGTATTGCTGCTACTCCGCTGGTGAGTGTTCAGGGCGGCAAGACCTATGTGTACTTCACCGTTAACAGCGCGGATAGCAAGGATTACGTCAACTACTCTGCTGGTGGTGGCGTGTATCGCTATACGCTCGGCGATGCAGAGGCGACGCAGATTTATGATGCGGCTGGCCATTACCAGTACTGTGACTCTCCGGTCATTGCCGATGCTTCTGGCAATCTCTACTACATTAATGATTCGGGCACGCTGTTTAAACTTGGAGCTGTCGAGTCTTGGACGGTTGCCTTTAACTCCAACGGCGGGTCTGCTTGCGACACTAAGTTTGTTGCTACGGCCGATGGCAAGCTGGTCAAGCCGGCCGATCCGACGCGCGATGGCTACACTTTCGGCGGTTGGTATACCGATGAGGCTTGCACGCAGGCGTATGACTTTAGCACGCCGGTGACGGCCGATCTGACGCTGTATGCCAAGTGGACCAAGAATGCCGTTAACCCTGGCGGTAATGGCGGCGCTGGTTCGAATGGCGGCGGCGGTTCTGGTACCGGTACTGGTTCTGGCACTGGCACTGGCACGGATTCCGGCTCCGGCTCGAAGGGCGGCGCTGTCGCCCCGGGTCATAAGCCGACGACCAAGACGACGGTGTCGACCAAGACCGAGACCAAGGACAACAAGTCCGACAAGAAGGACTCCGATAAGTCCGATAAGAAGGACGAGAAGAAGTCTGACAAGAAGTCTGACAAGAAGTCTGACAGGAAGGACGGCAAGTCCGACAAGAAGTCCGACAAGAAGTCCGATTCCAAGTCCGATACGGGTGCTGCTTCTACGACCACTGCTAAGAAGTCCTCTAGTGCTTCCGAGCAGGAGACTGGCACCAACCCGCTCGCCATTGTTGGCGTTGCCGCCGGCGTCATCGGTCTCGCCATCGTCGGCGTGTTCGTGTTCACCAAACGTCGGTAGGTGAGGGTTGTGTCCAATAAATCCAAGGACGCTGACCCCAAGCAACCAGATTCCTCGTTCATTCAGTTCGACGATGCAAAGCAACAGGGCGCCGCTTCGGCGGCGTCCGCCTCTCGTCGCAAGGCGCTCCTTGGCGTTCTTGCTGCCGCGTGCACCATTCTGATCGTCGTCTCGCTGGGCTTCGTCCATCCTTCCGAGAGCGGCGCCTGGTCCATTGACTGGATCGTTCAGACCGTGACGGGGGAGAGCGTCGTCGCCAAGGACACCAAGGGGTCTGGCTCGTCTGCCGCTTCGGGCGAGGCTAGTTCCAAGGATTCCAAATCTTCGAATGATGCAAAAGACGAGCCCAAGGGTTCGAACGACGCCAAGGACGATTCCGAGTCTTCAAACAAGGAATCGGACAAAAACTCGGATAGCAAGAAGTCCGAGGACCGGGGCGGCAAGAAGTCTGGCGATAAATCCGCTGCCCAAAATACGGGAGCCGGTGATACTTCCAATGCGTCTGGCGGTGCTTCTTCGGGCGGTGGCCAGTCGTCTGATGGAGCCTCATCCTCTAATGGTGGAAATGCCTCCTCGGGCAGCCAAAGCGGCTCACAGGAGTCCAACTACGTTACGGTGACGGTTTCGGTCACATCGAGTGCTGTGGGCAATCCTGTGTCCTCTGGTGGCACCTTTACCTTTAACGAAGGCGCTACCGTTTACGATGCCCTGTGCGCGCTGGGCCTTTCTGTCAACGCACACGGCTCGTCGTACGGCACGTATGTTTCCGCGATTGGTGGTCTGGCCGAGAAACAGTACGGCGGCACGAGCGGGTGGATGTACTCCGTCAACGGCACAACGCCCATGACGGCCTGTAGTAACTACGTTCTCTCAAACGGCGACAACGTAGTCTGGTATTACGTTACAGGCTAGAGGCCTCGACATAGCGCGCCAGACGGGCGGTTCGGACCAACATCCGAGCCGCCCGTTTTTCATGCGAATGGGACTGGATCGCCGGGTCTCTCGGCAAACAAAAAACCGGTTGGAATGGGAATTCCAACCGGTTATACATTCAAGCAAATAGTGAATCGACTACGACCGTGCGCCCTCGAGGAAGAAGCGGCGGCTGAAGTAGTTGTACCAGGTGACCAAGAACGTGGCGATGGCCTTCATGGCCTGGTAGCCGATGCTCAAAAACGTGACGCCCACAAACATGTACAGGTCGTTGAGGCCCAGACCAATCACCGACAGGATGGTGAAGATCGTGAACTCGCGCTTGCGGCTCATGCCCTCGCGGTGGTCGAACACGTACTTCATGCTGAGCCAGTAGTTGACCACGACGGACGTGATAAACGAAATCGTGGTGCTCATCAAAAAGTCGAGATGGAACAGCTCGACGAGCGCAATGAGCATGCCCCAGTCGATGCCAAAGGAGATAAGTCCCACGACAGCGAACTTGAGGAATTGCTTAGTATGAGGTTGTGCCAGTGCCTTGCGCACGTAATCACATCCAATGCGTTGACGAATCGAGCAGAGGATACTTTACGGCTTTTGCAAGGGAAACGTAAGGGCTTTGCCAAGAACTATACGAACTCGCCAAATTTGCAAGAGACAATCCGCAAACGACGCAAATCCTTCCGTAAACGAGCGGGGCCCACGAACAACGCAGCGCTCGACGCACGTCGTCCGTGGGCCCCGTGGTGCAACGAGGGGGCCGAGCTACTTGGTCTCCTCGCCCTCCAGGAAGATCTTTCGGGTCACAAAGTTGTAGACCATGACCAGCGCGGTGGCGCAAATCTTGGCGATATTGGCCTCGAGCCCCAGACCGGCGTTGAGCGCCAGCACGATACCGTCGTTGAGCGCCAGGCCGATCACGGACAGCACGACAAAGATAATGAACTCGCGGCGGCGGCTCATGCCCTCCTTGTGCGCAAACACGTACTTCATGCTCGCGACGTAGTTAAAGATGAGCGAGACGATAAAGCCGCTGGTATTGGCGATCAGGATGTTAAGGCCCAGACCGTAGTGGAGCAGATTCATGATGCCAAAGTCGATGACCGTGGCGACGACGCCGACGACGCCAAACTTCATGATCTGCGCAAGGAGTTTTTGCATGGTACCTGCCTTAGGGTGGCGCCGGAGCGCCGCGGGGATGACGAACTCAGCAAGTTTAGCCAATCCCCGCAGGCGGGGCTAGGCGCGCTCCTCGATAGCACCGTTTCTATATGCATCGAGCAGTTGGCGCAGGTCCTGGATTTGGCTGCGAATCTTGGCACCCGTATCGGTATCGCTCACCATGCGGCGCCGGTCGGCCTCGTCAAAACGGTTGGTCTCGCTCTCGATGTCCACGTTGCGCGTGAGCGCTTCGGCAACCGTTGTAAAGGCCCGGTGCGACTTAAGGCGGCATCCGCGCGAGCTGGAGATAAGCGTGTAGCCGGCGATGCCCGTCTTGGGGTGGTAGGCGCGGCAGAAGCCGCCATCGATGACCAGCAGCTTGCCCTCGGCGCGGATGGGCTGCTCGCCCTTGGTGGTCTTGACTGGCGTATGGCCATTGATGATGTGACCGGTCGGCGAACATGCCATGGGGGCAACGCCGAACTCGCGCATGATGTCGTCGCAGACAGAGGGCGACTTGGTAAGCGTGAAGTACGGGTCCATCGGCTCGACCCAGGTGCTCTTATCGGCGATATAGGCGCGCTCAAAGGTGCGCACCAGACGACCGCTCGCGGGTGAGTTAAAGCCGATCCACAGGTACCACATCCAGTCGAGGGCGTCACGGTCGCCCACGCGCCAGGCGCGGCGGGCGATACGGTCGCAAAAATCGAGATAATCACGGCCGGCGTGCCAGGTGCCCAGGCAGTTCATGCTGCTAAAGGTACCATCCTCGTTGAGCGGCACGCAGCCATGGAACAGTAGGTTGCCGTTGGTGACCTTGTACATCGAGCCGTGGGTGTAGAGGAAATCGATATGGCGATGCAGATGATCGGCGGTGACAAACTCGGACACAAGCTTGTCGATGATGTGTTGCTCCTGGGGCGTGAGCGTGTAGGGGTCCGCCGGATCGACGGTGGGGAAGTCGTTGGTCGTGAGCGGCCATACACTGCCGTCGGCAAGCGTGACCGTGCCGGCGTCGTGGTCGATCTTGTCGAGCAGCAGGCGGTTAGTCATGTCGAACTCGGGGTGGCGCTGGATAATCTGGCCCTCGAGTTTAAAGAGCAGCACGTTGATGGCCTTGATCAGCGGGGTGATGGACTCACCGGCGGTGTAGGTGGCATCGGCAAAGGCGACAAGCTCGCGCAGCGAGATGCCGTAGTCGTTCTCGAGGATCTCGTAATTGTCGTAGCGCAGGTTGTTGCGCAGCACCGTGGCGATGCAGGCGGGCTCACCG
>CAJMRR010000066.1 GCA_905215835.1 uncultured bacterium
CCTCACCCCCGCCGTCACGGTTACCACGGCCATCGAGGGCTTGCGCACTATCGAGTGGGGCCACGCGCTTTTGGGCGACGGGCAGACCAACGTCATCATCATCACCATCATCATTATCTGCGGCCTATTTGCCATGCAGCGCGCCGGTACCTCGTCGATCGGTAAGCTGTTCGGCCCGCTCATGACACTGTGGTTCCTGTTCCTGGCAGGCGCCGGCCTGTTCAACATGCTCGGCAACCTATCCATCCTGCGCGCGCTCAACCCCATCCGCGGCATCATGTTCCTGTTCTCGCCCATCAACCACTCGGGCATCATGGTGCTCGGCTTTGTCTTCCTGTCGACGACCGGCGCCGAGGCCCTCTACTCGGACATGGGCCACGTTGGCAAGGCCAACATCTATGCATCCTGGCCGTTTGTTAAGGCGGCCCTTATCCTCAACTATCTGGGTCAGGGAGCTTGGCTGCTCGCCAATAACTCCAACCCCCAGATGCTCGCGATGGATATCGTCAACCCGTTTTATATGATGCTTCCCGAGCCCCTGCGCCCCTTTGCCATCGTGCTTTCGGCCGTAGCGGCCATCATCGCCTCGCAGGCGCTCATTACCGGCTCGTTCTCGTTGGTTTCGGAGGCAACGCGCCTCAACCTTATGCCGCACCTGCGCATCCACTACCCCAGCGACACCAAGGGCCAGCTTTATATTCCACTCGTCAACAACATCATGTGGGTCGGCTGCATCTTCATCGTGCTGCTGTTCCAGAACTCCGAGCGCATGGAGAGCGCCTATGTCCTCGCCATTACCGTGACCATGCTTATGACCACGACGCTTTTGACGAGCTATATTGCCGGCATTCTTAAGCACAGACTGGGCGCCTGCGTCTTCGCCCTGCTTTTTGGCGCCATCGAGCTCTGCTTCTTTGCCTCGTGCCTCACTATGTTCTTTGACGGCGGCTACGTCATGATCTTCCTGGCCGCACTGCTGTTTGGCCTTATGTACGTGTGGCGCCGCGGCACCGCCATCGAGCGCACACAGACGATTCTGCTGCCCGTCTCCAAGTACATCGACCAGCTCAATCGCCTGCGCAATGACGAGACCTATCCCGTGCTCGCTGACAATCTGGTATTTCTCACCAACAGCCCCGACCCGCTCACGCTCGACCGCGACGTGCTCTATTCCATCCTGGACAAGCACCCCAAGCGCGCCAAGGCATATTGGTTCATCAACGTGCACGTTACCGACGAACCCTATACGCACGAGTATTCCGTCGAGACCTTTGGCACGGACTTTTTGTTCCGTGTGCGCCTGGACCTGGGCTTTAAGGTCAACCAGCGCGTCAACGCCTATCTGCGTCAGATCGTCGGCGACTTGATGGCATCGGGCGAGCTGCCGCCGCAACATCACACCTACTCCATCTACGAGACGCGCGGCAACGTAGGTGACTTCCGCTTTTGCATGCTGCGCAAGATGCTTGCCCCCGAAACGGACATCAACCGCAATGACCACCGCGTGATGGCCATCAAGTACGCCGTCCGCCGCGCCTGCGGAAGCCCGGCACGCTGGTACGGTCTCGAGAACTCGGCCATCATCATTGGGTACGTACCGCTGTTTGCCCGCATGCGTCCGGCCGTTAAGCTCGTGCGCACCCAGGTGCCGCTCGAGGTTCAGATCGAAGAGGCCGAGGAAATGGAAGTCGACATCTTCTCGGACGACTTGGTCAACGGCAACGAAGCCGGTAAGGACATGAACGTCGATCCCACCGAGTTGCTCGAGAGCGTCGCCGATACGCCCGAACAGCAACAGCTCGACGGCCTCGAGAACGAACAACTCAACGACGCCAACTTCTAGCGGCGCCATAAATCAACGACAGCGGCCCTGCGTCTCACGATCTGCCAGGGCCGCTTTTGTCTACGTTTTTGGCCAGGTAAAACACCTTTGAGGCTTTACCTGGACGTAATCGTAGACTGCTATTCGGCATTTCCGGGGCTAGACAACCGCCTGGCCCCAATCGGTCATATAACCCTAGCCCACATTGAAATGCCATCGAAAAAGAAGCAGGCTATAGAGACTGGTCTCTCACCCACTCGATGAGTTCGGGAATCGCATAAGCGTATTGCCAGGTAAAGTTATGAGTGTTTCCACCCTGGACCGTCTTGTCGGTGCTATCGAGAGTTCCCTTCTCTACATGAAGGAAAACGACATGCGCCCCATCGGTCACCGCTTGTTTACAGGCCGAGGAGCAGACATCCGAGAGCTCGACCATAAGCTCATCGAGCGTCTTCTGGCTGCTAGCCGCCTTGGCTCCTTCCTGGTTACCCGAAGGGTTTTTCTCTCCCGTTGCGTCGTAATCAACCCACAGGCCACTCGTATGTCCTTCGCCGTCATAGTTATAGGTGCAATTCAGCTGCTTCTCAACATAAGGAATTCCGATACTCGCGACACCCTTCTCGGGATCCGTCATGCCGCCATAGGAATTGGAATCGTCTTCAGAAACGAATATCACCATGGGCGTCTTGGCAATCGGAGTCATGTTGCCTTGCCCGGCAACGAGCATAAGCGCTGCAAAGGAATTGTCATCGGGATGCTTGAAGGCATATTCGATGAGGGCCATGCACCCGGCAGATTCGCCCGTCCCGTAAATGCGATCCGGATCGATTGAGTAACCCTGGTCGATCAGGTCCTCGATTACATGCAGGCAAGTCTCGATATCGCAACAAGTTCCAGCGATCGTCAGCACAAATTGTGACCCATCAGCCCAGGCAAGGGCTCCCAGACCTTGACGAAGATTCACCCTCACATCGCAGGTGGTTACCCCCGCATCCGGCAGGAAGAGCGTGATGGGGTATTTCTTTGCCTTGTCGTAGTCGTCAGGCTGTGCCAAGGCAAACGAAGCATGGAATCCAGTTTTGGGGTCATCGTAGGTCCCTGCAACAAACTTGTCTGCCTCGGAGTTGAGAACAGTCGAAGCCACGAGATATCGGGAGGATGTCTCGTCGCCTGTAAGCTTTTTACCTGCAGAATCCTTGAGATCCTTTATTTGGGCGATTTTGACGCAACCGCTATCAAGGGATACGGGACCGTTTGAGCCTACGCACCCACGCGTCATCTGAAACATCAACGTCTGTGCGCCCGCATCTGCTGGATCGAGCTCGACGATGACGTACGTGCCCTTGCTTTTGCCCCCTTCATCACTCAGCTCGGCTTTGTCGTTTACATAGGCAGTGACAATCGAGCGTCCCAAAACCGAGAAAGATCCCAGCCCCTTTTCCTGAGCCTGTTGACCGATGCCGCCATGTCCGGGATCAACCGAAGACGCATCGACATCCACGTCGTATTCAATCGCCACGCCGACAATCTTCTCTCCGATTGCATATGTTTTCGCAAGTGCAGAAACAGAGATAACGTGCTCGTAGAATTCGCTAACGTCGCTATCCGTGCCACCCGATTTGCCGTCGCTATCAACCTTCAGTGCATCATCCTTGCCGGCAGCCACGCTTCCCGCGCCGCTTTCGCTTCCAGACGCGCAGCCAACAAGCATAGAGGCGGTGCCCGCCAGCATTGTGGCCCCACCGGCCGTTAAAAAGCTTCGCCGACTCATTTCGAAAGCCATTTTTATTGCCCCGTTCCCCAGCCCGCTTCTGACTGGATTTTCAGCATTTCTAATCAGAAATTAACGAAACGGAGTCCGTGCCTTCGAAGCGCCAAAACAGGGAATCCGTTGATGCCAGATGCCCGGCGCGCCGCTCGGAAGTAAAACTAAAGGAATTTTATATAATCTAAATGAGCCAATCGATTCGCTTTTGTACGGCTATTATTCCAAAGATGAATTGAAGCTACCGTTTGTTTAATATATCTTGACAAAGTCATCGGCATCATGTTTGCCTTCAACTTCTGATCTACCAAGCGGCCCTGCGCCTCACGAGAGACGCGGGGCCGCTTTGCATTGCAGTAAAGCTAGCGGCTACGAACGGCGCGGCTCGGGAACCACGAGCCTATCGGGGCTCGCGCCCTCGGCATCCATCAGGCTCACGTAGCGAATCGACGGATCCCCATACATCGCGTAGTAATAATTGCCCGTGCGCGCGCTAAAGCATCCGGTGTAGATAGTCTTCTCGAACTTGCCATCGCCCATCCTGGACGCTCCCTCGATCATCACCACGCCCTCGAGCGAGCGGAACATGCGAACGACGTTTTCGGTCTCGCTCTCCTTTTGCGGGTAATTGGCATTGAGGTACGCCGCCTTTACAAAACGGCTCGGCGAATAGCAATCGCCCGGAATGCCGCGCATGCCGGCACCGGCTCCATAGGGCTTAAGCTCGGCGCCACGCCATGTCGCTGTCTGCGGAAAATCGCTTGTGGCGGTGATATAGGTGCGCAGGTTTTCCATGTGCCACGGGAAGGTCGGCTGGTTGGCAAGGGTGTCGACCGGATCGTCGTATACATGCAGGCCGTCAGCCATCATCTCGACCACGATGCTGCGCTGGCTGTCGCCGATAATCCAATGGAGCAGCGACACGCCCAGCCCCTCTCCGGCAGATTTGGCGACAATCACCGTGTCGCGCAGCGCGGCCTCGACCTCATCAACCGTCGAGAACGTCGCTGCCACCCACAGGGGGAACTCATAGGCCGCGATATTGGTCTTGCCGTCGACAGGGTCCTCGGCATACTCGGCATAACCCGGGAAATTGAGACCCGCCACGGCGAGGCCCGCATCGTTGCCGCAATCGAAGAACATAGGGTAGTTCCTGTAATCGATGCACATACCGATCACCGCGTGCGCCGCTGTCGCGTCGTCGATAAACGAATACGGAATGTGAAACCCGCGCGGCATCACGCGAACCTGTTGGCCGTAGTCAAAGCTCCAGTCGAGATTGCGGCCCAGATACATGTGGCCAGAATTATCGGTAAATCGAATACTCGTACACATAGCGCCTCCTAGCTTTACGTTCTTGCTAATTTCATTGTCTCCAAACAAAAAGGCGCTAAACACAAAAGCCCGGACATGACAACAATGTCATGCCCGGGCTATTCAAGCAGGATAAACTCAACCAAGTTAACCCCGCAGGTCGTCTAAGGGGTCAAAGTGCCGCAGATTGCCACGAAAGAGGAGCGAAGCGTGCTTAAGGTACGCGAGCGACGATTGAGCGGCAAGGTGCGGTGCTTTGGTCCCCTTAGACCAACTTTCCAAGACAGTGATCGATCATATGCTGGATCATCTGCGCCTCAAAGCCCGCGTAGTCGCGGCGGCACTCCTTCATCTTGCCGTCGACAATCTGATCAAAGGCAACCTTGCACTTGATATAGCGCGTGGACTTGGTGACCCCCTCGTGCGTCAGGCAGCTCTCCTCCATCTTGCTGGCGCCCAGGCCAAACACCAGACGGGGGTTGTAGAGCACGTGGGGCTCGCCGGCATCGTCCAGGTAGACGCAAACCTTCTTGGTAACGCCAATCTGGTTAGCGGCAAGGCAGCCGGCATCGTCGAGCGACTTGATGGTATCGATCAGATCCTGAGCAACCGACTCGTCCTCGACGGTCGCAACCTCGCAACGCTGGGACAGGATAGCCTCGTCGTGGCAAAGCTCTTTAATCATACGTTCCTCCATAGGGGTCGTTGTAACCGCTTAAGTATACGGTACCCACACATTTTCATGCGAAAAATACCGTCCGTCTGCTACAAAGCGCCGAACATCAACATGCGAGGAACAACAGCGTCGTAAAGGGGCTATAGTGGGAGCGTTCGTGTCAATCGGCCTAAACTCGGGGCCGAACAAGGAAAGGGTATGCATGGACGAACTATTTCACGTCAGTGAGCGCAAGTCCACAATCGGGACCGAACTTCGCGCTGGACTGACAACATTCCTGGCGATGGCCTACATCATCGCCGTCAACCCCGCGGTGCTCTCGGGCGCTGGCATCGATGCGGGAGCGCTCGCCTGCGCCACCTGCCTGGGCGCCGGCATCATGACCATCTGCATGGGCATCTTCGCCAACCGCCCGCTCGCCTGCGCGTCGGGCTTAGGCGTCAACGCGATGATCGCTGGAATCACCACCACCGTCTGCGGTGGTGACTGGCACGTGGCCATGAGCGTCATCTTCCTCGAGGGTATCGTCATCTTGCTGCTCGTGCTTTGTGGCCTGCGCGAGGCCATCATGGACGCCATCCCGGTTGTCCTGCGTCACGCCATCTCGGTGGGTCTGGGCCTGTTCATCGCCATGATTGGCCTGTGCGATGCCGGCATTATCACCGCTGGCGCCGGTACACTCGTCGGTCTGGGCGACATCACCTCCCCCACCTTCATCGTCGGCATCATCTCCATCCTGGTGACAGTCGCCCTCGCCTGCCGCAACGTCCCCGGCTCGCTGCTCATCGGCATCGTCGTCGCCGTCATCGCCGGTATCCCCCTAGGTGTGACCCATGCTCCGACCGGTATCATCGCCCCGCTCGACTTCTCGAGCATCGGTGGCCCCATCGCCGACGCCGGCGGCGTGCCCGCCATCGTCAACGTCCTTACCGACCCCACGCTCCTCGTCATCTCGTTCTCGCTGCTCATGAGTGACTTCTTCGACACCATGGGCACCGCGATGGCCGTGGCCAAGCAGGGCGAGTTCCTCACCGACGACGGCAACGTCGAGAATATCAAGGAGATCCTGATCGTCGACTCCGCCGCCGCTGCTGTGGGCGGTTTCATGGGCGTCTCCTCCATCACCACCTTCGTCGAGTCCACTTCCGGCGCCGCCGACGGTGGCCGCACGGGCCTCACCTCCGTCACCACCGGCGTGCTGTTCATTCTCGCCGCGTTCTTCTCCCCCATCGTCACCATCGTTTCCAGCGCCGCCACCTGCGGTGCTCTGGTCTACGTCGGCTACCTCATGATGAGCGAAGCCTCCGAGATCGACTGGTCCGACGTGTCGCAGGGTTTCCCGGCGTTCATGATCGTCGCCGGCGTGCCCTTCACCTACTCCATCTCTGCCGGCATTGGCCTGGGCTTTATCGCCTACGTGATCGTCGCGCTCTTTAAGGGCGAGGCCTCCAAGATCAAGCCGCTCATGTGGATCGCAGCCCTTGCCTTCCTCGTCTACTTCTTCGTGGCGTAACGGCATAGTCTGCTAAAGCAGAACATCAAGGCGCGGAGTCGCATCGAGCGGCTCCGCGCCTTTCTTTTAGCGTCTGCCCCCGCGCCAGCGTGCGACAATTGAGGCTGTCAATATCACAACACCGAGAGAAGCCTGCCTTGGAAGCGCATCATAAGCAGATAACCGTTTACTCAGAGTGTGCGGAAGGCGCGCCCGTCATCTACCTCCCCGTGGTTATGGGCGACGGTAGTGAAGTCTACGAGCGCTGCCGAGAGCTCGACTGCCCGCCATTCACCCTTGTCGCCATTGGAGGGCTCGATTGGAATCGCGAGCTTAGCCCCTGGGAATGTGAGGGAACTATACGAGATGCCGAGCCCTTTGGTGGACAGGCTGCTGGTTTTCTTGACGAGTTGTTGAAGCAGATAATCCCAGAGGCCGAATCATCACTTCCCTGCCCGCCCACCTGGCGCGGCATTGCCGGCTACTCGTTGGCGGGTCTTTTTTCACTGTGGGCACTTTGGCAAACAGATGTCTTTGAGCGCGCGGCAAGTGCATCGGGTTCGCTGTGGTTCCCCGGCTTTATCGACTACGCGCGCGAGCGCACGATGACAGCTACGCCCGACGCCGCCTATCTGTCGCTCGGTAAAAAGGAAACCAAGACGCCCAACCGCATGATGCGGCACGTACTCGACGATACGCGCGCGATGGAAGAGCTGTTTATCGAGCGCGACATCCCAACAACGCTGGAGCTCAACCCCGGCAATCATTTTGCCCAAACTGACCTGCGCATGGCGCGCGGCATCCACTGGATACTGACGCATTAAAAATGGCGTCCACGCGTACGCACGGGCGCCATTTTTTGATTTAGCTGAACACAACTACTATTCGACAGTCTCCTCGAGTTCAGATACGGCGGGCGTCGAGGATTGGGACATGGAAGTCCTTTCATGATGGAAGGGCGTTCAGACATATCGGATAACCTGCCCGAACGATACGATCCGGACCATTGTACGTGATACGTCATGTCTCGGGCGCGCCGTCACCTGCAAGCGGTAGCGTTACTTCCAAACGCGCTCGGCAATGCGCTTGACCAGCGCGATCTTTGCCCACTGTTCGTCCTCGGTCAGCTTGTTGCCAATCTCGCAGCTGGCAAAGCCGCACTGGGGCGACAGGTACAGGTTCTCGAGCGGCACATACTTTGCGGCCTCGTGGATACGTTCGACGATAACGTCCTCGTCCTCAAGCTCAGCCGCCTTGGTGGTCACCAGGCCCAGCACGACCTTCTTGCCGGGAGCAACGTACTTGAGCGGCTCAAAGCCACCGGCGCGTGGCGTATCGAACTCCAGATAGAACGCATCGACATCCTCATGCGCAAACAGGTACGGCGCGATGGGGTCGTAGCCGCCCTCAAAAGCGTAGGTGGAGTGGTAGTTGCCGCGGCATACGTGCGTGTTGATGACCAGATCGTCGGGCTTGCCCGCGATGGCGGCATTGTTGAGCGCCACGCCTAGCTCGCTCACCTTTTGCAGGTCAACCGGGCTCATACCGGTCTTGGACACAAAGTCGGTATCGCAATAGATCCCCCAGGTGCAGTCATCAAATTGGATGTTGCGACAGCCCGCGGCATACAGGTCGGCAATCACGGTGCGATATGCTGCGGCGATGGCATCGGCGAGCTCCTCGTCGGTCTTATAAACGGCACGTAGGCTCTCCTGTTGGCCGTCGCAGCGGTCGAGCGTAACTTCGGAGAACGTCTGGATCGGCGCCGGAATGGTCTGCCGCGCGACCTGGCCCTCCCCCTCGAGCGCCTTGACAAATTTAAAGTGCTCGACGAACGGATGGTTCTCGCCGCTAATGGGACCGGTAACCACAGCGGTGTCGGCCGTCGTCTCCTCGTCATGGAACATATAACCCGTGCGTGAGGTACGGCGCTCAATGCCGTTGAGTCCCCACATAAAATCGAGGTGCCAGTAGCTGCGGCGGAACTCGCCATCGGTAATCACCTGCAAGCCGGCAGCCTTCTGCTTGGCCACTAAGTCGCGGATGGCCTCGTCCTCGACGGCCTTAAGGCCGGCGGCGTCGAGTGTGCCCGCGGCATAGGCGGCACGTGCATCCTTTACAGCCTGCGGACGAAGAAAGCTACCGACGATATCGGCGCGAAACGGCGCGTTCGGTTGAATCGAAGTGCTCATAGATATCTCCCTTTGCATTGGTTGCTTTACTGGGACAGAGTATGAGCGCTCATATGGCCATCGTAAAATATACGTTTATAACAGTTTGATATAGATATTTCCTATATCAGTTTGGGCCGCAATAAAGAGATTTGACCCACGCGGAACACGGCAGCCTAGATGTGCTGACGAATCGCGTCGATATAGGCCCGACCGTAGCGCGTGAGCGTCGTGTTCTTGCGCGTGATGATGCCAATCTCCATGTACTCGTCTACATCGAGCGGAATCGAGATGATACCGGGGCCGTTAAGTTCATGGCTGATCACACCCGAACACACCGTGTAACCGTTAAGGCCCATAGCCAGGTTGAACAGCGTCGCACGGTCGCGCACGCGGATATTCTTGCGACGCTCAAAGGTCGAGGTCAGCTCCTCGGAATAGTAAAACGAGTTGTAGCTGCCCTGCTCATAGGACAAAAATGGGTAGTCCTCGAGGTCTTCGAGCGTCACGCTGGCGTGGTCCGCCAGCGGATGGTCGGCACACACAAAGACGTGTGGCGTGGCGCAGAAGAGCCCTTCGAACACGAGCTCGTTGGCCGCAAGCATGCGCTCGATGACCTCGCGATTGTGCTCCGACAGATACAGGATGCCGAGCTCGCTTTTCATGTGCGCGACGTCCTCGATAATCTCGTGGGTTTGCTCCTCGCGCAGGGTAAAGTCGTAGCGCGCGGCATCGAACTCACGAATCACGTCAACAAACGCGTTAACGGCAAAGGAATAATGCTGGCAGCTCACACTAAAGTGCGGCACCTGCTCGGATGCGCCCTTGTACTTGCCCTCGAGCAGGTCGGCCTGGTCGAGTACCTGGCGCGCATAGCCCAAGAAGGTCTCACCTTCCTCGGACACAACGACGCCCTTGTTAGTGCGCTCAAAGATGTGCACGCCCATCTCGTTTTCGAGATCGCGAATCGATGCGGTAATCGAAGGCTGCGACACAAAGAGCCGGCGCGAGGCCTCGGTGATGCTGCCGCATTCGGCAACTTTGACGACATATCTGAGCTGCTGGAGCTTCATGATGGCCTCCCTAGACGTCCGCGATACCCGAACCCACCGCATCCATCTGACGCATAAACGGCGGCATCTCCCCCGTCGCGGCGCAGGCGGCAATCTGATGCAGAGCCCCGGCAACCGC
>CAJMRR010000067.1 GCA_905215835.1 uncultured bacterium
CGAGGACCTGCTGGCCCGCCATGCCGCATCGCGCGCCGACATCATTCTGCTCGACATGATCATGCCGCTCGTCAACGGCATGGACACCGCACGCGAACTGCGCCAGGCCGACACCGCCGTGCGCCTGGTGTTCCTCACCTCGTCGCCCGAGTTCGCGCTGGAATCCTACGAGGTCCGCGCCTTCGACTATCTGCTCAAGCCCGTGACTTACGAACGCCTGGCGCAGTTACTCGACGAGCTTTCGAGCATGCGCCCGGCGGCAACCGACGAGCTCGTGATCAAAACTTCCTTTGGCTACCACGCCCTGCGCCTGTCCGACATCGAATATGCCGAGGCGCGCAACAAGCACGTGGTCTTCCACCTGCGCGACGGACGCGATATCGAGGCACTCGAGTCGTTCCGCAGCGTCGAGGACCGCTTGGAGCAAAACGCAGTCTTCTTTAAATGCCACCGCAGCTACCAGGTCAACCTGCGCAATATCGATCACTTTGACCGCACGGACATCGTCATGCGCTCGGGCGCGTGCATCCCGCTTTCGCGCAGTTGCAAGCAGGGATTCCAAGACGCCTACTTTGCGGCGCGCTTTGAGGGTGGGAGACACTGATGGTCTCCTCGGTCGAAATGGTCCTTTGGGCAATCCACCACGCCACGACGCTGCTCTTTGGCGTCTTTGCCTCGGCGGCGCTGTGCGGTATCGAGATCAACCGGCGTCATGCGCTTGAACTGGTGCTGGTCGGTGCCGTAACCGGATGCGCATTTGGCCTCGCCAATGCCGTCGGCGGAGAGCTTTTCGCCCGCCAGGTATATCCGCTCGTCGTGCATCTGCCGCTCATCATCTATTTGTGTGCGCGCTACCGCCTGAGCCCGCTGCTTGCCGCGCTCGGCATTACGAGTGCTTATCTGAGCTGCCAGTTCAGCAATTGGATGGGCATCGCCGCCTTTGCCGCAACCGATTCGCAGATCGCGTACTATCTGGCGCGCATCGCTACCACACTCGCCGTCTTTGCCGTCCTGTTGCATTGGGCCGGCGACATCGGTCCGCGCTTGGCGATTAAAAGCACCACCGAGCTGGGCATCCTTTTAATCCTGCCGCTCGTCTATTACGTCTTTGACTATGCCACCAACGTCTACACCACACTGTTCCACTCGGGCTCGGTGGTGACGGTTGAGTTTTTGGCCTTTGCGCTCTGCGCGTTCTACCTTATGTTCCTCGCCGTCTACCTGCGCGAATACGAAGAAAAGGAAACCGCCGAGCGAGAGCGCTGGATGCTCGAAACCCGCGACAGCGCCGCCATTAAAGAGCTTGAGGCCTGGCGTCAATCTGGTCGCGAGCTGTCGATTCTTCGCCACGACATGCGTCACTTCCTACGCGGCCTGGCCGCTTTAATTGAGGAGGGGCACACCGACGAGGCGCTCAAACGCATCGACGAACTCTGCGAAGCCGGCGACCGCACCGCCGTACGCCGCTTCTGCGCCAACGAGACGGTAAACATTGCGCTTTCGTCATTTAACTCGGAAATCAATAGAAACGGCATTACCGCCAACCTGCGCGCCGCCGTACCCGAAACCATCCACGTAGGTGACGCCGACCTGTTTAGCGTGCTCTCAAATGCCTTGGAAAACGCTATCACCGCCGCAAGCGCCGCACCCCAAGGAAAGCGATTCGTCGACTTTGACCTGCGATTAGAGGACGGCCAGCTGCTGCTGTTAGTTTCCAACACGTTTGACCGCGCGCCGCGCATGGTCGACGGCATGCCCGTGACCCGGCATGCGGGCCACGGCTTTGGCACCAGGAGCATCAAACTTGCCGTGGAGCGCATGAACGGCAACTGCCAGTTCCGCATTAACGGCGATCGGTTTGAGCTGCGCGCTGTGATGTAGAAGTGCGGCGCCGATCTCGAGGCGCGCCTTGCCCGCCAGGCAATCGCTCGCCGGCGCCAATCCGCTACAGCGGAGCGGCTACCGGGGTCAGCTGCTTGATGTATGCCCACATGCGCTGCTTGGCGGCTTTGTCAGTGAGCGCCGCCTCAAAACCGTCGAGCGCGAGCACGCGGCGACCCTGCACATGGGCGACCAAGCCGGGCTTGAGCATGGCGGTGTCGAAGTCATCGATCGCCACGAGCATATCGGCGTAGGTCTCGCGCATGGCGTCAGCCGCGTTGTTGTCGAGCAGTAGCACCGCCTCGGGGTCCAAAGCCTCAAGCGCCTCACGGAACAGCTCGCACGGCAGAGTCTCGCCCACCGCGACCGCTCCGTCACCCACGCCGGCGACGCTTGCCAGCACGCAAAAATCCTCGGGCGCGTAGCCGATGGCCCCAAGCGCCTTGCGCAACGCCGCGCCATCCGGGCCGGCGGCAAGCTCGCCACCCGAACGCTCGGCCTCGTCCAAATCGCCTTTGACCAGCACGATCGGCGAGCACGCGTTGCCCGCGATACGCACGCCACGGACCGCAAGCGATGCGAGCTCCTGCTCGGCCGCCTGGGCGATGGCTTCTTTTTTCTGGCTTTGTGACGTGGACATGCGCTCTCCAATCGTTTGCGTGCCCACCATTATATAAAAGAGCCGCCCGCGAGTGGTTGCTTTGCGTGCGGCTGGGTATAAGCACGGTCGTACTGAGTTTTACGCGGCCGAGCCGCGTCGCATTATGGAGGTCACCATGGCTGACATTAATCAGATTACCCCCGAGAACTTCGATTCCATCGTTAACGACAGCCTGCCCGTGCTGGTCGATTTTTGGGCACCGTGGTGCGGGCCCTGTCGATCCCTCTCGCCCATCGTTGACGAGGTTGCCGATGAGCTGGCGGGCAAGCTTGCCGTTGCCAAGTGCAACGTCGACGACAACCAGGACCTGGCCATGAAGTATGGCGTCATGAGCATCCCCACGCTGATTGTGTTTAAGAACGGCGAGGAGATTGACCGCTCGGTTGGCGCTCTGCCCAAGGCGAGGCTACAGGCGCTGCTGGAGAAGCATCTGTAATACGCTTGTTACATGTTGCCGTCTGCCTGCCGCCCATGAGCGGTTTTGCACCGCTCGCCGGACTTCTGGATGCACCGAGTGCAACCACGGATAGTATGGTAGGCACAAACAGCCCCCAGTGAACGGGTGCGGGTCGCACAGACTCGTACCCGTTTTCTTATGCAGCTGCGCGCAGAGCGGGCGTAGTAAAATCTGAACCACTGAACTGCCCCATACAAAAGGAGATCTCCCATGCATGATGTTGGAATGAACATGAGCCAGCTTGCCATGAGCGTCAAACAGGTCGACGACACCATCGAGCTCGCTCACGAATGGAGCCATCAGTTGCTACATGCGACCGAGAATTTTGACATGGAGCGCATCGGCGCCAAGCTCGAGGCCGCCATGGCCGCGCTCCACGAGGCGCATGACGCGCTCGAGGGCTACGAGGAAGCCATCGAGGCCGACCACAACTCCGTCGGCTCCGTGAAGCTGGTGTAAGGTGGCCGAACACGAGCACGGTTGCGGGTACGAGCACGAGCATCCGCACGGGGCGGACGGTGACGCGGGCTGCCACTGTAGTGGCTCCGGCTCCGAGCTGGTCCGTTTTTCGGTTACCGCACCCGACGACCTGCTGCGCCGTTTTGACGAGCAGATCGCACGCCGCGGCGACGTGGCCAACCGATCCGAGGCCGTGCGCGACCTGATTCGCGCCTCGATCGCCAAAGAGCAGATGCGCACGCCCGATGAGCACGTTATCGGGTCGCTCACTATGATCTACGACCATCACACCGGCGATCTGACGCGCCGCCTGGACGAGGTGCAGCACGACTACACCGACGAGATCGTATCGACCATGCACGTGCATCTGGATCACCACAACTGCTTGGAGATTCTGGCGCTCAAGGGTCGCGGCGAGCGCGTCTACGAACTAGCCGACCGCCTGCTGGGCCTGCGCGGCGTTAAGCACGGCGAGCTCACGTGCGCCGCCACCAAGCAGAGCCTGGGGCTGTAGCGGGATTTCCCGCAGCGCACCTGCCAAATAGGGACAGGTTTGTTTTGGCAGGGTTAGAAGTTTTACCTACCAAAATAAACCTGTCCCTTTTTGGTCGGTTTTGATGAGGGGTGTCGCATGCGGCATGTGCATATTCATGTGACGGGCATTGTACAGGGCGTTGGCATGCGACCGTTTGTGTATCGCGAGGCCATGGCGCATGGCATTTGCGGATGGGTGCTCAATGCGGGCGACGGCGTGCATATCGAGGTGCACGCTCCGGCCGATGCACTCGATGCTTTTGTTGCCGCGCTTTCTGAGCATGCGCCTGCGGCAGCCCGCGTAGAGCATGTCGAGGTTGTGGACTTGGCAGCCAACGGTTGGGATGCCGCCAACGAACAGGGCTTTCGCATCGTAGCATCGCAGGACCAGACCGCGCACACGACGCTTGTCTCGCCCGATATCGCCACCTGCAACGATTGCTTGCGCGAATTGTTCGATCCCGCCGACCGACGCTATCACTACCCCTTTATCAACTGCACTAACTGCGGGCCACGCTTTACCATCATCCGATCGTTGCCTTATGACCGAGCGGCCACGTCGATGGATTGTTTTCCCATGTGCCCCAAGTGCGCCGCGGAGTATGCCGACCCACTCGACCGGCGTTTTCACGCGCAGCCCGATGCCTGCTTTGATTGCGGGCCGCATATTATGTGGCGCGAGGCTGTAAACGGCGATGCGTGCGGGAATTCGTCCGCGACACCGGCCGTCGGCACCACACGCGAGGCCAGCGACGACATCATCGAGCGCTGCGTTGAGCTGCTGACCAGCGGTGGCATCGTCGCCATCAAGGGCCTGGGCGGATTCCATCTAGCCTGTGACGCTGCCAACGAGCAGGCGGTGCGCGAGCTGCGCCGTCGCAAGCGTCGCAGCAACAAGCCACTTGCCGTCATGGTGCGCAGTCTTGCCGATGCCGAGCGCCTGTGTCATATCGACGATGCTGAACGCGATCTGCTCGCCGGCAGCATCCGCCCCATTGTGCTGCTGCGCCGGCGCACTGTTGACGAGGGCAACGGCAGTTCCCCCGACGCCCTCGCTCTCGCGCCATCTGTCGCGCACGACTTGCCCGAGCTCGGCGTCATGCTCCCCTATACGCCGCTTCAACATCTGTTGCTTGCCGCGGCAGAAGCCTGCGGTATGCACGCGCTCGTCATGACCAGCGGAAACCTGAGCGAAGAACCCATCGAGACCGACGACGACCTTGCCTGGGAACACCTCGTTGCTGCCGGCATCGCCGACGCGTTGCTCGGTAACGACCGCGCGATCCTCTCGCGCTATGACGATTCCGTGGTGCGCGTGGTTGACGGCACCGTTATGCCCGTGCGCCGCGCTCGCGGATATGCACCCCAGCCGCTGCCGTTGCCGGCGCTCGACCGCGCTCCGTCCTGCGTGCTTGCCTGCGGGCCACAACAAAAGGCCACGATTGCGCTCACGCGTGAAGGGACGAACGGCGAGGCGACCTGTTTTGTTTCGCAGCATATCGGCGATGTTGAATACGGCGGGACCTTCGATGCCTGGAACGCCGCGCGCACGCGCTTGGAAGATCTCTTTGACTTGGCGCCCGCCGCCTTGGCTTGCGATGTACACCCCAGTTATCTATCGGGCCAGTGGGCGCGCGAGCAGGCGCGAAAATGCAATCTGCCGCTCGTCGAGGTGCAGCACCATCATGCGCATATCGCGAGCGTAATGGCCGAAGCCATCGCCGCGGGCCAGCTTACAACCGACGCGCGCGTCCTTGGCATCGCCTTTGACGGCACCGGCGCCGGCACCGATGGGACCATTTGGGGCGGCGAGCTTCTTGTTGCCAGCCTTGGCGGCTTTGAGCGCGCCGCGCATTTGCGCACCTGGGCGCTCCCCGGTGGGGCGGCCTCCGTGCGCGACGCCCGCCGCAACGCCTTCGCCCTGCTCAGTGAGCTCGGCCTGCTCGAGCACCCAGGTGCCGCTCGGCTTTTGGACAGCCTCGACGAACAAACGCGCAGCGTGACAGCCACCATGATCGAGCGCGGCATCAACAGCCCGCGTACCAGCAGCATGGGGCGTCTCTTTGATGCCGCGGCAGCAATTCTGGGCATCTGCGACAAGGCAACCTACGAGGGCGAACCCGCCATAGAACTCGAAGCCGCCGCCTGGCGCGCGCTCAGCAGTGAAAGTGCCTGCCCCGCCGGCAATATAGCCGGCTTTTCCGTAACCGAATCATCCCGTCCGGACGCCTGCCATGTTCTAAACTCCAGATCGCTTATTGAGGCGCTTTTGGAGGGAATCAGGGCCGGCACTGCGGCCTACAGGCTCGCGCTCGACTTCCATATCGCCATCGCGCGCTCCTCGGCGCGCATCGCCAGCGATATCTGCGTGCACGAGGGCATCGACACCGTCGCGCTCTCGGGCGGCGTGTTCATGAACCGACTTCTGCTTCAGCTTCTCACCCGCGAGCTCAAAAGCGCAGGCTTTACTGTCCTTGTCCCCCACACCGTACCCGTCAATGACGGCTGCATCGCCTACGGTCAGGCAGCAGTCGCACGCACTCGCCTCGCACAGGTCGCGCCACAATAGGCTGTTCGGCCAGCCCGCAAGCCGCCGTCTCACAGGCGTAACGCGTTTGCCCGCGAACCCCGCGAGCGCTACCATCAACTGATGGATTATTGAGCGCTCATCCAGCGCAAAGCGTATACAAGGGGAACAATATGTGCCTTGCCGTTCCCGGTAAAGTAG
Organism: uncultured bacterium; assembly: GCA_905215835.1. Lineage (GTDB taxonomy): Bacteria > Actinomycetota > Coriobacteriia > Coriobacteriales > Coriobacteriaceae > Collinsella. The sequence continues at coordinate 6,721 of CAJMRR010000067.1, forward strand.
TCAAACGCGACGACGGCCTCAAGGCCACCGTCGACATGATGGGCATCGAGCGCCCCGTGTCGCTGCGGCTCGTGCCGACGGCGCAGGTTGGCGACTATATTCTCGTACACGCCGGCTTTGGCATCCAGATTGTCGACGAGCAGGAAGCACAGGAAACGCTCGAGCTTGTTAATGCCATGTCCGAGCTGGTCGAAGAAGACCAGCTGGCCACCAACCCGGCGGAGGCTTACTAGTGGCGCCCGAGCAGCCGGCTCGCTCCGGTATCGATTTCTCGGCATTCCGCGATCCCAAGCTGGCTCGCGAGCTCATCGAGCGCATTCATGAGCTTGTCGGCGACCGCACCATCAACCTTATGGAAGTCTGCGGCACGCATACCGTGAGCATCGGGCGCTATGGCTTTCGCTCCATTATGCCGGCCGGGCTCAAGCTGCTGAGCGGCCCGGGCTGCCCCGTCTGCGTCACCGCCAACCGCGACATCGACCACGCAATCGCGCTCGCCAACATAGACGGCGCCATCATCACCACCTTTGGCGACATGATGCGCGTGCCCGGATCATCCACCTCGCTCGCTGCGCAAAAGGCGGCGGGGCGCGATATCCGCATCGTCTATTCCCCGCTCGACGCGCTCGACATTGCCGAGCAAAACCCTGATCGCCCGGTCATTTTTATGGGCGTGGGCTTTGAGACTACGACGCCCACCATCGCCGCCGCCATCTTGGAGGCCGAGGCGCGCGGGCTTTTGAACTTCTCGGTCTATTGCGCCCACAAGACCACGCCGCCGGCGTTGCGCGCCATCGCCAACGACCCCGAGACCACCATCGACGGCTTTATCCTGCCGGGCCACGTCGCCACCATCACGGGCTTGGCGCCCTTTAGCTTTTTGGTCGACGAATTCAATACCCCGGGCGTGGTCACGGGATTTGAACCGGTCGATATCCTGCAGGGCATCTGCATGCTGGTCCAGATGGTTGTCGAGGACAGGCCGGCGATTGACAACGCCTACCGCCGTGGCGTCAACGCAGACGGCAATCCCGTGGCGCGCCAGCTGGTCGAGCAGGTGTTTGAACCATGCGACACCACGTGGCGCGGGCTGGGGCCGATTGCGGCTTCGGGACTCGCCATTCGTCCCGAATTCTCGCGCTTTGATGCCCGTACCCGCTTTGATGTGCCCGTTGAGGCGACAGTCGAGCCGCGCGGGTGCCGCTGCGGCGACGTGCTGCGCGGGGCCATTACGCCGAGCGACTGCCCGCTCTTTGGCCGCACCTGCACGCCCGAGCACCCCGTCGGCCCGTGCATGGTGAGCTCCGAGGGCAGCTGCGCGGCGTACTACCGCTACCGCAACTAGCCCGGACACACCCGCACACCGGCACCACACACGATTGGAGTTTTCGATATGTCCCATAGCATCACCGACAGCACCGTCCTGTTAGGCCACGGCTCTGGCGGTCAGATGATGAAACGCATCATCGATGAGGTCTTTTTGGATGCCTTTGGGTCGCCCGAGCTGCTCGAGGGCAACGACGCCGGCGTCGCCACGCTGCCCGCGAGCGGGCGCATCGCCATGTCGACCGACAGCTTTGTAGTCTCGCCGCAGTTCTTCCCCGGTGGCAACATCGGCCGCCTCGCCGTGTGCGGAACCGTCAACGACGTCGCGACCTCGGGCGCCAACGTGCGCTACCTATCGTGCGGCTTCATCCTCGAAGAGGGCTATCCCATGGATAAGCTCCACCAGATTGTGCAGACGATGGCCGAAACGGCGCACGAAGCGGGCGTGTCCATAATCACGGGCGACACTAAGGTGGTCGAGCGCGGCGGGGCCGACGGCGTCTATATCAATACCGCCGGTGTGGGCGAGGAACCCGCGGGCGTGGCGCTCAGTGGCGCAAACTGCCGGCCCGGCGACGTCATCCTGGTGTCGGGCACACTGGGCGACCACGGCATCGCCATCATGAGTCAGCGCGAGGGTCTGGCGTTTTCGAGCACCATCGAAAGCGACGCCGCGCCGCTCAACCACCTGATTGCCGATGTGCTTTCCGCAGCACCCGACACACGCTGCTTCCGCGACCCCACGCGCGGTGGCTTGGCGTCCACACTCAACGAGTTTGCCCAGGCCAGCAATGTTGCCATGGAGGTCGACGAGGATGCCGTGCCCGTGCGTCCCGACGTGCAGGCCGCCTGCGAGATGCTCGGCTACGATGTGCTGCAGGTGGCAAACGAGGGCAAGATGGTTGCCGTCGTGCCGGCCGAACAAGCCGATGCGGCGCTGGCCGCCATGCGCGCCGCCCGCTACGGCGAGAACGCCGCGATTATCGGCCGCGTGCTGCCACTTGGATCGGACGCTCGACCCGCCGTGCGCGTACGTACCGGCTGGGGCTCGACCCGCATCCTCGACATGCTCGTAGGAGAGCAGCTGCCGAGAATTTGCTAACGACAAAGGCTCAGGGCTATTAAAGATATTCAGATTCCAAACATGCCCGGCACGCATGCTCAGTATCATGGGGTGCGTTTTACAACTCAAGCGGCAGGAGCACCCATGGCAGCAGCTTTTTCCCATGTGATCTTTGACCTGGACGGCACCATTCTCAACACGCTCGAGGACCTGGCGGCCGCCAGCAACCATACCTGCGAGGCGCACGGCTGGCCCACGTTTGCCGTTGACGAGTACCGCTACAAGGTGGGAAACGGCATGCTCAAGCTGGTTGAGCGCTTTATGCCCGCCGAGTACGCAGGCGACGGCCGCATGTTTGAGCAGACGCTTGCCGAGTTTAGGGCTTACTACGGCGAGCACAAGGAAGACCACACCGCTCCCTATGCCGGCACGATCGAGATGCTCGACCGCTTGCGCGCCGCAGGCGTTCAGCTTGCCGTGCTCACTAACAAGGGCCACGTCTCGGCGGCTCCGCTTATCGAAAAGTATTTTGGTTCCGAGCGCTTTGCGCTGGTGCAGGGCCGTGTCGATGCGTTTCCGCCCAAGCCCGAAGCACCCGTCACGCTGCATGTGATGGAAGAGCTAGGCGCCGACCCGGCGACCACGCTCTACGTAGGCGATTCCAATGTCGATATCCTGACCGGCCACAACGCCGGCCTTAAGAGTGCGGGCGTCAGCTGGGGTTTCCGCGGCCGCGCAGAGCTGGAAGCCGCCGGCGCCGACTACGTGGTGGACACCCAGGGCGAGCTCGCAGCGCTAATCCTGGGCGAGTAACGAGCGACACTGCTTAACGCAGCTGCGACAATTCTTCCGCGCAGAAAGCGCATCCCGTTTTGGAGCTCCGGAATGGGATACGCTTTCCGTTTGAGGCGCATCAGGGAAACCGCATCCCGTTTCAGAGCAATATTCCGGGTCGCACTTTCCGCAATCCACCCCATCCGGAAAATGCGACCCACTATTCGGCCAAAAACCGGGTCGCGGTTTCCCAAGCACTCGATGCAACGCTAGCACAAGGAATGTCCCCAACTGCCGGCAGAAAAGGAACGTCCCCAAGTGCCGCCCCAATGACCACCATGGCAACGCCGCAGGTAGAGAACGGACAGCGAAAACGCCCCTAAGCGAGCAAGGTGACGTGAAATGAAAGGGCGCTGACCTTCTGGTCGCGCCCTTGAAATTGA
>CAJMRR010000068.1 GCA_905215835.1 uncultured bacterium
GGCAATGTCGTCATCCAGGCCGATGCTCAGCTGTCTTCGCTGATCGATTACCGCTTTAAGCATCACTTTCGCGCCGAGCGCGGCACGCACGGGCAGGGTGCCCGTCGTAACGGCAAGAGCGGCGAGGACCTGATTCTCAAGGTCCCTATGGGTACCGTGGTGCGCGAGCTCGATCCCGAGACGCAGACCCCGATGTTTGAGATTGCCGACCTGGTGCACGACGGCGAGCGCGTCGTCGTGGCGCCCGGCGGTGCCGGCGGTCTGGGCAACACGCACTTTGTGACGTCGGTGCGTCGCGCTCCGGCCTTTGCCCAGTTGGGCGAACCGGCCGAGGAGCACTGGATCGAGCTCGAGATGAAGCTTATGGCCGATGCCGCGCTCGTGGGCTTTCCCTCCGTGGGTAAGTCATCGCTCATCGCGCGCATGAGTGCCGCCCGTCCCAAGATTGCTGACTACCCGTTTACCACGCTCGTGCCGAACCTCGGCATGGTGCGTTCCGGTGAATATTCTTACGTCGTTGCCGACGTCCCCGGTCTTATCGAAGGCGCGAGCGAGGGTAAGGGCCTGGGTCACCAGTTCCTGCGCCACATTGAGCGTACGGCCCTGATCATGCACGTCGTCGACATGACGGGTGGTTTTGAGGATCGCGATCCGGTCGAGGATTACCACATCATCAACCGCGAGCTCGAGCAGTATGGCGCCGAGCTTTCGGAGCGTCCGCAGATCGTCGTTGCCAACAAGTGCGATGCGCCGGGCACGGCCGACAAGATTGCCGACCTCAAGCGCGCAGCGCTCGACGATGGACATATGTTCTTTGCCGTGTCTGCCGTGACGGGCGCCGGTCTCAATACGTTGATGCTTGCCGTAGGTGAGCAGGTGGCCAAGCTCCGCGCCGAGTTGGCTGTCTCCGATGAGCCGGTCGTTCTGCGCGACGATGAGTGGGAGCGCCGTCGCCTGCAGCGTGAGAAGCGTTTCCGCATTGTCCAGGAAGAGTCCGGTGCCTTCCGCGTGGTCGGTCGTGCCATCGAGCGCATGGTCATTCAGACCGACTGGGAAAATGAGGAGGCCGTCATTTACCTGCAGCATAAGTTTGCGCGTATGGGTGTTGACGACGCGCTCGAGAAGGCCGGTTGCCGTGCGGGCGACGAGGTCCGCATTTGCCAGCGCGCCTTTGACTTTGAGGGCGCTGAGGACTTCTCGGAGTACGAGGAGCTCGAGGATGCTGGCGAGGACGTTGCCGTTGAGGCCATTGACGTGACCGATGCTGCGAATGAGGGCGTCGAGGTTGTCGATGCAGTGGATGCTGCGGACGATGCCGAGACCTCGGAGGGCGAGTAAACCATGTCGCTGCGTGGTGGAATCGGTTTGCCCGAGCTTCCTCTAGAGGACGGGCAGGAGTTTAGGCTCGGCATTATGGGTGGCACCTTTGATCCCATCCATTACGGGCACCTGGTGACCGCCGAGCAGGCGCGCGAGTCGCTCGATTTGGACGCTGTGCTCTTTATGCCGGCGGGCTCTCCTGCCTTTAAGCTCGACAAGCCGGTGACGCCTGCCGAGGACCGTTATGCCATGACGGTCCTCGCCACCGCCGCGAACCCGGCCTTTTTGGCGAGCCGGTTCGAGATCGACCGCCCGGGCGTAACCTATACGGCCGATACGCTTCATGCCCTTCGCGACTTTTACCCGCCGCAGGTTAAGCTCTACTTTATTACGGGCGCCGACGCGATTATCGATATTGTGACTTGGCATGATGCCGAACGAATCGCTGAGCTTGCTACCTTTATTGCGGCAACGCGACCGGGTTTTGATATCGATACGGCGCGTGCCCGAATCAAAGATTCGGGGCTGCCGTTCGACGTGCGCTATATTCAGATTCCGGCGCTGGCGATCAGCTCGACGAACATTCGTAAGCGAGTTGCCCGCGGCATGAGCGTGCGCTATCTTACGAGCGAGTCTGTGCTCGGCTACATTCGCAAGCGCGGTTTGTATGTCGATCTGGGCCAAGAAGATTTTGAGTGATGGGGGTCTACGTTGTCGGTAGAGGATCAGTTTGAGGGCGATGAGCGCGCGCTGCTCAAGCGCATTCAAGAGCTGCTCGATGTTCGCATGAAGGATAAGCGTAAGCGCTATGTGCATTCGCTGGGTGTTGCCGAGACCGCACTTCATCTGGCCGAGGTCTACGGCGTTGACCGCTTTGATGCCGCTGCCGCCGGCCTGATCCATGACTGGGACAAAGTGCTCTCCGACGACGAGCTGGTCACGCGCGCTCTGCATTACGGCATTAAGATTGCCGGCTCTCCTTCCGCCGCGACGCCGCTTTTGCATGGCCCTGTTGCCGCCTATGAGCTTCCGCAGCTTTTCCCCGAGTTGTCGCCGGCCGTTTTCCAGGCTGTCGACCGTCACACCGTGGGTGCCTGTGACATGACGCCGCTCGATATGGTGGTCTTTGTGGCCGATGCCATCGAGCCCAACCGCCACGGCGACTATGCGCATGCGCTGCGCAAGATGGTGGGGGAGTCGACGCTCGATGAGTTGTTCTTCTCCTGTTTTGCGCAGGGTCTGGTCTATGTGATCCAGTCCGGGCGCTATCTTTATCCCACGGCTATTACGATTTACAACCATTACGCCCAGCTGCGCTAGCTCGGGTGCGTCTAGAAAGAGGTATTCCATGGCCGACGAGACCATGACCGACGAGCAGATTCTTGAAGGTGTGGAGCACAAGAGCTTCGTCGCCACGTCCGACCGCACTGCCGCCTCGCTGTCCGCGAGCGGTGTCGCCGCCGAGGATGTCGCCCGCGCCGCCGCGCAGGCCGCCTACGACAAGAAGGGCGAGGACGTTCAGGTGCTCGACCTGACCGAGCTTTCCGACGTGTGCGACTACTTTGTGCTTGCCACCGGTACCAACAACCGCCAGGTCGATTCGATCGTCGACGAGATCGAGGAGAAGGTCGCCGAGGCTTGCGGCGAGCATCCGTTCTCCATCGAGGGCCGCGAGCAGAAGACCTGGATGCTCATGGACTACGGTTCGGTTGTCGTCCACGTCTTCACTCCCGAAGCCCGCGACTTCTACCGCCTCGAGAAGCTCTGGGGAGACGCCCCCCAGCTCCCCCTCAACCTCCTCTAAATGATTTTTCTGGGACGGGGATAAAATAATCATTGCTACCGTTTGCCGAACCGCTCACCTTTGTTGGGCGGTTCGGCCTTTTTCTTCCTTTCCTTTTGTATGCTGTGACTACTGCATCCTTGGAAGGGAGGGTTTCGATGACTCGTGTTGCCCGTGCGTTGTCCGAACTCGGCCATTATCACGTCATGCTCAAGGGCTGTGCTGGTCAGCTGATCTTCGAAGACGATGACGATCGCCTTTATTTTCTCAATCTATTGAACAGACGATTTACGTCCGCTCATATTCGTCTTCTTGCCTGGTGCCTCATGGACAATCATGTTCACCTGCTATTTGATGATCTCGATAATCAGATGAGCGTTGCTATGCATGCGATTGATACGGCATATGCGAAACACTTCAATCAAAAAACCGGCCGCCGCGGACCAGTGTTCCAGGAGCGATTCAAGAGTGTGATCATTTCTGACGACAAACAGCTGCTCCGTTGCGTCCGATACATACACGACAATCCTGCAAAAGCAGGTATTTCTTCTGCTCCTCTGTATCGCTGGAGCAGCTTCCATGAGTATTTCTCTCATCCCGAAATTTGTGATTGTGAAGGTATTCTCAATCTGTTTGGGGGTACGGAAGCGTTTTATCTTTCGAGTACCGACGGCAAGCCTAATCCCTATTTTATGCCCGAAGGTAAGCATATCTCCGATATGGATGCGCTGGAAGTTGCCCGGGCTCTTTTGGCTCCGCATGAGCCTTATCAGCTTAAAACTTTGCCGAAATCAGAGCGAAATCGTCTTCTGGCAGTGTTGAGGCATCGGGGGTTTACGATTGACCAGATTTCGCGTCTGACGGGAATTGGGACCAATATCATTCAAAGGGCGAAATGACGCTTCAAATGATTAAAAAATCCCCGTCCTAGAATAATCATTCGCAGCTGCCCGGCTTTCTTTTTGCCTTAGGGACTAATCGTTGAAGCGGGATTGGCGGCCGAAGGATAGGGCGGTGTCGCCGAACTTGTCTCGGACGGCGTCGATAGCGACCGAGAGGTCGCGACGGTCGCTCGATTGGGCTCCGCGGTCGTCGACTTCGCAGAACAGGTCGGTCTGGATGCCGCCCTGATGGTCAAAGTCGCTCATGCCGATGCCTGCTAAGCGAACGTGCATTCCTTCCTGCCAGATGTTGTCGAGCAGTTCGAGCGCTACGGCCACAAAGATATTCTCGTCGTCGGTAGGGTGGGGAAGTCGCCGCTGCGCCGTTCGCCCGCTTCCATACGAATACTTGAGCTTGAGCGTCACCGTGGCGCCCGTCAGTCCTTGGCGGCGCAGACGGCGTCCCACTGACTCTCCCAACAGCGCAATCGCCGCCTCAATATCCCCACGCTCAGTCAAATCTTTCGCAAAGGTGCGTTCATTGCTGACCGACTTGACCTCGCGTTCTTCATCGAGACTCGTGACTTCGGAGATTTCGAGTCCTAGCGCACGCTGGCGCATGCGTTCGCCGTTGACACCAAAAATAGAGGCCAAGGTGGATTCCGGTGCACGTGACAGCTCGCCGAGCGTGTAGATGCGCATGCGGCGCAGCCGCTCCTCGGCCGAGCGTCCGATGCCGCTCATGGCAGATACCGGCAGCGCGGCCAAAAAGCGCTGCTCGGTTCCGGGGCGCACGATAGTCAGCCCAAACGGCTTATCCCGCTCGCTTGCGATCTTTGCGACCGTCTTGTTGCAGCCCACGCCAATGGAGCACGTCACTCCCAGCTCTGCCACGCGATCGCTTATACGCCGCGCAACCAGCAGCGGGTCTTCGGGCGCAAAGCGACCCGGTGTGATATCGATGAAGGCTTCGTCGATGGATACGCGCTCAACGCGCGGGGTCTCGTCGGCGAGAATCGCCATAACCTGCGCGCTTACCTCGCGGTAGCGATCAAAGTGCCCGTGCGTCCAAATGGCTTGCGGGCACAAGCGCCGTGCCTCGGCTGAGGGCATGGCGGAGTGCACGCCAAAGCGACGTGCCTCATACGAACACGTGGACACGACGCCACGCGAATCGGCGTCTCCGCCCACGATGAGCGGCTTTCCGCGCCATTCGGGATGATCGAGTATCTCCACGCTCGCAAAAAACGCATCGAGGTCCATGAGGCCCACCGCCGGACCCGTCCAGGGAGGCGGCGTGACGCCCATGGCATCCTCATAACCGTATGTATGTTCGCGTCTTTCCATGTCATGAGTATACCGCGCAGCTCATGTGGGGTGCGTGTATGTGCTTGCAAATCCCGAATTCTTGTCTAAGATATGGATTTGCCCTCGACTACACCGAAGAAGTTGGTCTCACGGACTTCACCTGCCCGCGTCGATGGCGTATTATGTTCAACTGTTTGTTTGTAGTTGCAGCCTAAAGCTGCTTGGTTGGAGGAGTTTCCTTTGGCAGTCAAGATTCGCCTTGCTCGTCACGGCGCTAAGAAGCGTCCGTACTACCGTGTCGTCGTCGCCGATTCCCGCGCCCCGCGTGACGGTCGTATCATCGAGGAGGTTGGCCGCTACAACCCGATGACCGCCCCCAAGACCATCAACCTTGACCTCGAGAAGATCGCCGACTGGCAGTCCAAGGGCGCTCAGCTCACCGACGCCGTCGCCGCTCTGGTCAAGGCCGCCAACGAGGGCGAGAAGACCGAGACCGTCGTCAAGAAGTCCAAGAAGCAGCTCGCCAAAGAGGCCGAGGCCGCTAAGGCTGCCGCTGAGGCCGCTGAGGGCGCCGAGGAGTAAATCGTGCCTGAGGTTGACGCTGCACAGCTCGAGGGTGAGGCAATGCTCTCAGATCGCATCGCCGATCTCGTCGAATATCTCGTTGTTCAGATCGTCGACGACCCGGATTCCGTGAGCCTTGAGGTCATCGATGGTGATGACGCCTCTACGATTGAGGTTTCGGTCGCCGAGGATGACGTCGCTAAGGTCATCGGCCGTCGTGGCCGTACCATCAAGGCCATTCGCACGCTCGCCCGTGCACTGGCCGCTCGCCTCGACACTGCTGTCGAGGTAGAGGTTCTGGGCTAGGACCTTGAGGTCCCAGTACAAAAACATCGCCCGTGTGGTCAAGCCGCACGGAAGGAAGGGGGAGGTCCTCGCGCAGCCGCTGCGGGGGCTTCCTTCTGTATTAGAGCCGGGCATGCGCGTCGCCCTGACGCCGCCGGCGCTCAAGCGCGACCGCTTTTGCACGGTCGTGTCCGTCACCGATACGGGCGATGGCGATCTGGTCTCGTTTGAGGGCATTGACGACTTGACGGCCGCCAAGGGCATCACGGGATGCTATGTGCTGGCAAATCGCGACGACTTTGAGCTCGATTCGCTCGACGCTGCCTATACCGACCTGATGGGTCGCGAGGTGGTCGACGAGCGCTTCGGTTCGCTCGGCATGATCGTCGAGATCATGTCGACGCCCGCGAACGATGTTTGGGTTGTCGAGGGCGATCGGTACGGCGAGGTACTGATTCCCGTGATCGAGCAGGTTGTGCTCGATCTTCCCGACACAGGAACAATTTCCGTCCACGTTATGGACGGCCTGATCGATATGGACAAGTAGGGAGGACAACATGCTGATCGAGACCCTTTCGGTCTTTCCCGAGATGTTTGAGCCCGTTATGTCCACATCGATTTTGGGCCGCGCCCGCAAGGCCGGCCTTTTTGATTTTAAGGCGTATAACCTGCGCGACTGGACGCACGACCGCCATCGTACCGTCGATGACGAGCCGTACGGCGGCGGGCAGGGCATGCTCATGAAGGTCGAGCCTATCGCAGAGGCCATCGAGGCCATTAGCGCAGAGGGTCCTAAGCCCACTGTGGTGTTCTTTACCCCCTGTGGCGAGCCTTTTACGCAGCATGTGGCCGAGCGCCTGCTCAAAAGTGAGCGCCTGCTGTTTGTGTGCAGCCGTTACGAGGGCGTCGACGAGCGCGCGTATGCGTATGCCGATGAACGTCTGTCGATCGGCGACTATGTGCTCACGGGCGGCGAGCTGCCCGCGATGGTCGTTGCCGATGCCGTCGTACGCCTCATTCCCGGCGCCCTGGGCGACGAGATGAGCAACGTGGACGAGTCGTTCTCGACCGCCGAGGACGGAGGCCTGCTCGAGTACGCGCAGTACACCCGCCCCGCCGAGTTCAACGGCGAGGGCGTTCCTCCGGTGCTCGTGAGCGGCGATCACGCCAAGGTCGATGCCTGGCGCCGCAAGAATGCCATCGAGCGCACCTGTCGCTGGCGTCCCGACCTGATCGAGACTGCGCGGCTCACGCCCGAGGAGCGCGCTTACGCGCAGGAGATCCTTGACGCTTCGTATTCGCAGAGCGAGGAGTGAGTATGGTTCCTACGCAACATTCCGCGTTGAGGGGCGCTTTTGAGTGGATCGCGGTCATCGCGATCGCGCTTGTGGCCACCTTCCTGATCCGCACCTTTGTGGTCGAGCCCTTTGTGGTGCCCACCGGCTCTATGGAGGACACAATCGAGATTGGCGACCAGATCCTGGCGCAAAAGGTGAGCCTCGAGCTCGGTCAGCCCGTCAAGCAGGGCGATATCGTGGTGTTTCACAACCCCGATGGCACCTCCGAGCATGATGTTCTTGTCAAGCGCGTTATTGCCACGGCCGGCCAGACGGTCGACCTGCAGGATGGCAAGGTGGTCGTTGACGGCCAAGCGCTCGACGAGGACTACACGACCGGCATGAGCTGGCCGCTTTCGGTCCAGGCCCCCGGCGCTCAGGTGAGCTATCCCTACACCGTTCCCGACGGGTGCGTGTGGGTGATGGGCGACAACCGCGAAAACTCTGCCGACTCACGCTACTTTGGTCCCGTCGATCGCTCTGATTTGATCGCCGTGGCGCTCGTGCGCTACTGGCCGCTCAACCGCATCGGCGCTATCGATTAAAAAACGCTATAGTACAGTACCTAACCGTGTAATCGTTTCGACGAGGGGATATTAGAGGCATGAACGCTTCATCGCTTTCCTTCCAAGACATCATCCTGCGCCTCCAGCAGTACTGGGGCGAGCAGGGCTGCGTCATTATGCAGCCCTATGACTCCGAGGTCGGTGCCGGCACATTCCACACCGCGACCACGCTGCGCTCGCTCGGTCCCGCCGAGTGGCGCACCTGCTACGCTCAGCCTTGCCGCCGTCCCGCCGACGGCCGCTACGGCGAGAACCCCAACCGCATGCAGCACTACTATCAGTTCCAGGTGCTCATCAAGCCGTCTCCGGTCAACGCCCAGGAGCTTTACCTGGGGTCTCTTGCCGCTATCGGTCTGGACCCCAACGACCATGATGTCCGTTTTGTCGAGGACGACTGGGAGAGCCCGACCCTGGGCGCCTGGGGCCTTGGCTGGGAGGTCTGGCTCAACGGCATGGAGGTCACGCAGTTTACGTACTTCCAGCAGGTGGGCGGCATCGAGGTCGATCCCGTTCCTGTCGAGATCACCTATGGCCTGGAACGCATCGCCATGTACGCCCAGGGCGTCAACTCGGTCTACGACCTGGTGTGGAGCTACCTGCCCGACGGCACGCCCATGACCTATGGCGACGTGTTCCTCGAGAACGAGCGCGAGTTCAGTGCCTACAACTTTGAGGTCGCCAACGTCGAGATGATGCGTCAGAAGTTTGACGACTACGAGGCCGAGTGCCATTCCTGTCTAGAGCGCAAGCTGCCGCTGCCGGCATATGACTGCGTCATGAAGTGCAGCCACGCTTTCAACCTGCTCGATGCCCGCGGCGCCCTGTCCGCAGTCGAGCGTGCCAACTACATCCTGCGCGTCCGCGCCGTCGCCAAGGCGTGCTGCGAGGCCTACATGGCCGAGGTCGCCGGAGTCAACGAGAATGCCGACCAGGAAGGCGAGGTGGCGTAAGCCATGGCAGACGCTAAGGATTTCCTGTTTGAGATCGGTACGGAGGAAATGCCCTCTGCACCGCTGAACAATGCCGTCAAGCAGCTTGGCACCATGATCGCCAAGGGTCTCGACGAGGCCGGTCTGGCCCACGGCGAGGTCCGCGTGATCTCGAGCCCGCGCCGCCTGGCTGCACTCGTTGCCGATGTCGCCACCGCGACCGACGAGGTTCACGAGGTCAAGCGTGGCCCCGCGGCCAACATTGCCTTCGACGCTGACGGTAACGCCACCAAGGCCGCCCAGGGCTTCGCCCGCAAGTGCGGTGTGGCTGCCGAGGACCTGTTCCGTCGCGAGGACACTGACGGTCGCGAGTATGTGTTCGCCGAGAAGAATATTCCCTCCGCACCGGCTACGCCGATTCTGACCGCTCTGTGCGAGAAGACCATCGCCGGCCTGCAGTGGCCCAACTACCGCTCCCAGCGCTGGGGTCACGAGCATGCTACCTTTGTTCGTCCGGTCCGTTGGATTTGCTGCCTTCTGGGCGAGGATGTTGTGCCCGTGTCGTTTGCCGACGTGACGAGTGGCAACACCACGCGTGGTCATCGCGTACTTGGCCCCGGTGACCATGTGGTCGCCAGCCCCGCCGTCTACGAGCAAGTGCTCGAGGACGCCGGCGTGCTTTCTGCCGAGCGTCGTCGTGAGGCCATCCTCGCCGGTATCGCCGAGGTCGAGGCTGCCCGTCCCGGCTGCCATGTCGATACGCCCAAGAAGGTCTTCGAGGAGGTCATTAACCTCTGCGAGTGGCCGACGGTGCTCGTCGGTACCTTCGATGAGGAGTTCCTCAAGGTCCCGCACGAGATTATCTGCGAGTCCATGCTCACCAACCAGCGCTACTTCCCGATCTATGACGGCGAGGGCAAGCTCACGCGTGAGTTCGTGGTCGTCTCCAACAGCAAGCCCGAGAACGCCGAGCGCGTGATCGACGGCAACGAGCGCGTTGTGCGTGCCCGTCTGGACGATGCCAAGTTCTTCTACGAGGAGGACCTGAAGATCTCCCTCGACGAGTTCCGCGAGCGTCTGGCCAAGGTTGCCTTCCAGGAGAAGCTCGGTAGCGTGCTCGCCAAGTCCGAGCGCATCGAGCAGCTCGCGCTCGCTATCGCCCGCGAGGCTCATCTGGGCGCCCACCTTGCC
>CAJMRR010000069.1 GCA_905215835.1 uncultured bacterium
GCCATCGCATCGAGCTTGCCTACACGCGCGCCCTGGTGGCCCGCGCCCTCGACGGTACCATCGAGGACAGCGAGTTCGTGCACGACGATATCTTTAATGTCGACATTCCCACTACGTGCCACGGTGTGCCCGACGGCATCCTGGTGCCGCGCCAGTACTGGCAGAGCACTGCGCGCTACGACGAGGCCGCGCACAACCTGGCGGTGATGTTCGAGGAGAACTTCGAGAAGAAGTACTCGCACCTGCCCGAGTCCGTCAAAGCTGCCGGCCCGCACGCCCAGGTGTCCGCCGAGGCCCGTCATCGCGGCCGTGGGCTGCTGGGACTCCGCCACTAGCGTCGCCTCGAGTCCATATCCACCACAAAGGGGACAGGCACCTTTGTGGTGGTTTTGCTCGTGTGGATGACTCGGGTTACAATACGCCTGACATATCGTCCCCTTCTCCGGATGGGGACAGCGTAAGCGCTTTTGTGGCGGCACCGTTGGACTTTGAAGGTGGCCGCTGTGAGGGCGCTTTTTGTTTAGGTGCCCTCGCTCGGGCGCGCACAATGAAGGGAGAGCGTATGAAGGGCTTTGTTGCCGAGGATTCATTTTGGGAGCTATTTCCACAGGCGGCGGTCGGCGTCGTGGTCGTAAAGGGCATGAAGCCCGCGGCTCAGATTCCCCAGGAGGACGTGGATGCAATCGCCGCGCTGCTTGACCGCGCCAACATCGATGCGGAGCGCCACCTGACAAGCGATACCATTAGCGAAAACGCGCCGGTCAAGGCATGGCGTGACGCGTACCGGCTGTTCAAGACTAAAAAGGGCGCGCGTTGCTCTGTTGAGAACCTTCTCAAGCGCGTGCTCAAGGGCAAGCCGGTGGGCCACATTACGCCCGCGGTGGACATCTACAACACGGTGTCGTTGACCTATGCGCTGCCCGTGGGAGGCGAGGATCTGCATGCGATTGAGGGAGACCTTCGCTTGAAGGTGACCGACGGTGGCGATGCGTTCTTGCCGCTTGGCGAGGAGGCGGACGATCCGACGCTGCCCGGCGAGCTCGCCTATATCGACGATGCGGGCGCCGTGTGCCGCTGCTGGAACTGGCGCGATGGCGTCCGAACGGCCCTGTCCGACGATTCGGCCGATGCGTTCCTGGCGATTGAGTGTGTAGAGCCCGAGCGCATGGGGGATTGCCAAGCCGCGATCGATCGCTTAGCCGAGCTGCTTGAGCGGTATCTGGGAGCGACGGTTGTCGTTAAGACGCTTGTGACCCGCGACAATCCCTGCGTGGAGCTGTAGCGGCGCCTAGAACCTATTGATGCCCAAAACCACCACAAAGGTGCCTGTCCCCTTTGTGGTGGTTTTTATGTTGATGGGTTAACAATTGGGATATTTGGGTATGGGGGTTCGGACATGCGGCTAAGATGTTTACCCGTTAGCATCATGCAAGCGAAAGGCGGTCGTCTCCCATGCAGCAGAACGACGAGACACGTTTTGAGGATTTTGTCGGACTGATTAGCGGGCTCTACAAGGAGATTCAGCGTATCAAGACGTCCGAGGGCGCAAGGCTGGGCCTCAAGGGCTCCGACGTCATGTGCCTGTACTACCTGGAGCGCAGCAAGGACGGCATGACCGGTGCCGATCTGGCTCGCGTGGCCGGTGTGACGCGCGCTGCCGTTTCGCGCACGCTGGCGCACCTGGAGGAGGGCGGCTTTGTCGAGGTTGATGACTCGGGCGATGCTGCCGTCAAGTACCGCGCACCGGTTCGCCTGACCACGCTGGGTGGCGAGAGCATGAACGAGGCCGACCGCATCATCCACGACGTGCTCGACACCACCGGTAAAGCCATGGGCGTGGAGCAGCGCGAGCAGATGTATGCGTCGCTGCGTACGATTCTTAACACCCTGCGCGAGATCTAAGGCCGCCAAGGCATTTGCTTCCCATTAACAACTGCATAGTCCCGTTTTAGCGCGTATACCGTGCCGGGGCAATGCTGTCTAAATTCCCCGCGCGAGACCTGCGCAAGAAAGGATTTGTTATGTCCGTTCGCATTATTACCGATTCCGCAAGCGATATGTCGCCGGCGGAGCACCCCGCTCTGCGTGTTCTGCCTCTGTCCGTTACCTTTGGCACCGAAGTGTACATGGATGGCGTCGACATCGATCACCAGCGCTTTTACGAGATGCTCGTGGAGCGCGATGAGCTGCCCAAGACCGGCCAGGTCAACCCGTACGCGTTTTCGCAGGCGATTGCCGAGACGCGTGAGGCCGGCGACGAGGCAGTGATTATTACCGTGGGCGCCAAGCTTTCGGGCACCAATCAGAGTGCCCGTACCGCACTTGCCGAGGCGCCGGGCGGCGACGTGTACGTGGTGGATAGCAATAACGTCACCCTGGGCGAGCGCGTCCTGGTCGAGTATGCCCTGCGCTTGGTGGACGAGGGGCGTAGTGCGGCCCAGATCGCGGCGGCCGTCGAGGCCGTGCGCGACCGTGTGGTGGTTATCGGTCTGCTCGAGACGCTGGAGTACTTGGTGCGCGGTGGTCGCCTGTCTGCTGCGGCCGGCGCTGTGGGCACGCTGCTCAATGTGAAGCCCGTTGTGGCCGCCGAGGACGGCCTGATCGTGCAGCTGGGCAAGGCGCGCGGTTCCAAGAATGGACGTAACCTGCTCAACCAGAAGGTCGAAAAGGCGGGCGGCGTCGACTTTTCCATGCCGCTGGCGCTGGGCTATACAGGCCTTTCGGATGCGGTGCTCAAGAAGTACATCGAGGACAGCGCCGCGCTGTGGGCTGGACACACCGAGGGCGAGCTGCCCATCCACACCATCGGCGCCACCATCGGCACTCATGTGGGTCCTGGCGCCGTAGCCGTAGCCTTCTTCCGCCCCGCCAACTAGCTTTCCGGTCAAAACCACCACAAAGGGGACAGGCACCTTTGTGGTGGTTTATGCTGGTTTCGGTTGAAAGGAGCATGCGATGGCGTCTGAGCGCTTTTTTGAGCGGGTGTACGAGGTGGTCGAGCAGATTCCCGAGGGGATGGTCGCCACGTATGGCCAGGTGGCGCTGCTCGCTGGTCGTCCACGAAGCGCGCGCTATGTGGGCTATGCGCTGCACAGCAATCCACGCCCTGGTCAGATTCCCTGCCATCGCGTGGTGTTTGCCGACGGCCGTATCTGTGATGGCTTTGCGTTTGGCGGCCCCGATGCTCAGCGTGAGCTCTTAATGGGGGAGGGCGTGGCGTTTACCGATCCCATTCACGTTGATCTGGGCGCCTGTCGCTGGCCCGCCGGACTCTAACAGCTCTGCCGTGGCCAAAACCACCACAAAGGTGCCTGTCCCCAGCGTGGTGGTTTTCCGTTGCAGGTTTACCGGGGCTAACTTATGGAGAAGGTGTGGGGCCGTACGTTGCCGTCAGAAAGTAAACCACGGTGAACTATATTGTATTCAGCAACGGAGCAGGCAATAGGCGATGAAAAAGCCTGCCCTGTTGAGTTTGATTCGCATTCCTCCCCTCTGTGCGATTCAACGGTGTACTTCGGGAATGGGCCCGCTGGCAACTTTCTGCCGGCGGGCCCGTTCCCGTTTGTCGGGAGAGTGCAATGGGTGGAGCCGAACCGGTCGGGCAACAAAAAAGCGGACGCCGTAGCGCCCGCCTTATAGCAATCGAAAGCTCTAGCCAGCAGATCGGTCTAGTACACCATGCCCATGGCGTCCCGAACCTCTGCCAGGGTCTGCTCGGCGATTTCGTTGGCGCGACGGTTGCCCTCGTGCAAGACGTCCTTCACATAGTCCAGATCGTTCTCGTAGCGCTGGCGACGCTCGCGGATCGGCGCGAAGTACTCGTTGACGGCCTCGGTCACGTACTTCTTGAGCTGGCCGGAGCCACCCATGCCAATTTCCTCGGCAATCTCGACCTCGGAACGGCCGGTGCAGATGGCGGCCGTCGAAAGCAGGCCGGACACGCCGGGGCGGTTCTCGGGATCAAACGTGATCATGCGCTCGGAATCGGTCTGGCTTTTCTTGATGCGCTTGGCCGTCTCCTCGGCGGTCATCGAAATGTTGATGGCGTTGCCGTAGCTCTTGCTCATCTTGCGGCCGTCCAGGCCGGGCAGCAGCGGGGTCTCGGACAGCAGCGCGTCGACCTCGGGGAATACCTTGCCGTAGCGGTTGTTAAAGCGGCGGGCGATGGTGCGGGTGAGCTCGATGTGCGGCAGCTGGTCGCGACCGACCGGCACCACGTTGCCCTTGCAGAACAGGATGTCGCAGGCCTGGTGCACCGGGTAGGTGAGCAGAAGGCCGGTAAGCTCATGACCCGAGGCCTCCATCTCGGCCTTAACCGTGGGGTTGCGCGCCAGCTCGGCCTCGGACACCAGCGACAGGAACGGCAACATGAGCTGGTTGGCGGCGGGCACGGCGGAGTGCGCATAGATCATGGTCTTGTCGGGGTCGATACCGCAGGCAAGGTAGTCCATGACCATGTTGTACACGTTGTCCTGGATGTGCTCGGTGGTGTCGCGGTCGGTGATGACCTGGTAGTCGGCGATGAGCACGTTGGTCTTGGCGCCCATGTTCTGTAATTCAACGCGGCCCTTGAGGGTGCCAAAGTAGTGGCCCAGGTGCAGACGGCCGGTGGGGCGGTCACCGGTAAGCATGGTGAACTTCTCGGGCGTCTTGGCCAGGCCCTCGCGAATGGCGTTGCTCTTTTGCAGCGCGACTTCGTAGCTGTTCTCGTTTGGCATGATTGCTCCTAACGTATGTTCATGGGTCAAGATGATAACGCGTTTATTGGAGGGGCGGGGCGTAAGCAGGCGAGGGGCGGAAGAGTGGCGGCTTGCGCGATGGGTGCGGCGCGGCTGCACTTGGCCAACGGTGCCTGGGCACATCCTCGGCAGCTTACCCTAGAGCTTGTGGTGGCGCTCTTCCTTACGTTCCTCGGCTGCCTGCTCCTCCTGCTTAAAGGCGGGGTCGTCGGGGGTTACCAGCTCGTCTTCGTGCGTGCGCTTGTTGTAATGGTGGCGCAGCACGGGCTCAAACAGGTGCAGGTGCTTGGCGAAGGCCGCCGAGCCAATGGCGAGCACGGTAAAGATGAGCACGCGCATGGGAACCTCGACCTGATTGATGGCGGCGGCGCCGGCCGAAAGCATGATGCACCAGGCGTAGATGAGCAGCACGGCCTGCTTTTGGTTGTAACCCTCTTGAATCAGGCGGTGGTGAATGTGGCCCTTGTCGGCCTGCCCAATGCTAATGTGGGCGCGCTTGCGGCGTACGATGGCGCTAAACGTGTCGATGATGGGCACGCCGGCCACGATGAGCGGGATGATGAGCGATGTGAGCGCGGCGGTGCGGCTCACGTTGAGCAGCGATATGGAGCCGAGCGCAAAGCCCAGCAGCAGCGAACCCGAGTCGCCCAAGAAGATACTCGCGGGGTTGAAGTTGTACCGCAAAAAGGCCAAGCAGGCGCCAAACAACGCGATGGAGAGCGCGGCGGCATCGATGCGGCCCGAGAGAACGGCCATCGAGAACATCGTGAACGATGCGATGCCACAGATACCCGTCGCCAGGCCGTCAAGGCCGTCGATGAGGTTGATAATGTTGGTGAACGCCACCAGGTAGACCACGGTGATGGGGTAAGCGAGCCAGCCGAGCATGATCTCGCCGGGGGCAAACGGGTTGACGATGACGCCGATTTTTAGGCCGCCCACGCAGGCGATGAGCGCGGCGAGGACCTGGCCGGCCAGCTTTTGCTTGGGCTTGAGCTGGAGGACGTCGTCGATGGCGCCGGTCGCAAAGATGACGGTAAAAGAAAGCGCAAGTATGGGGTAGCTGATGTGCAGACGGGGGTGGGGCACCAAAACGGGCGGCCAGCCCAGGTACCAGGTGCCTAGGATCTGCACGGTGCAGGCGACGACGAGGCCCAAAAAGACCGCTGTGCCACCCATGCGCGGGATGGGTTTAGTGTTGATGCGGCGCTTGGAAGGATAGTCGACGGCGTCGAGCTTGATTGCTAGGCGCTTGACCAGGGGCACCGCAAGGAAGGTCGTGATAAAAGCCGCGACCGCCACGCAAAGGTACGGTATGAAGCTCGTGGAGGAAGCCATGAATCGATAAACCGCCAAGCGTCGAAGGAAAAGGTCAAAGGATGCCATGCCGCAAAGGGTATAGCTGACCCATGATACTCGACCAAGGAGGGTGTGAGGAATTGCACGGGGCGATAATCACGTGCTTACCAGATATTCGAGTGATGGTGAGGTTCTGCCTGGTGCCTTTTGGGGATCTGGGCGGGATTTGCAATGGCGAGTTTCGGCAAAAGAAAACCACCCCCCACGTTACGAAAATGAACCCACCTAAAACAGGTGGGTGCCCTCATCGACTGTTCCAGCGTCCTTAACAACGAAGGATACCTGTACTAGGTACGACTGTGTGGGCTCCCTAAATAAACGCGACGGTTCACCCAGTTGCTCCGCGGGGGGCGGAATACCTACATCATAAAGCGGCACTTTGTGGATTCCAGTCTTGACATTACAAAAATCGTGTCGGACGATTACGGCGCCTTGGGCTCGAGCCGTCTGTGCGGTTGGTCCTTTTGCGCTTGAGCTGCTGAATCGTTGTTTTGGAGCATGTTTTTATGCCGACGTCGTTGACCGAACTTTTTTCGCCCGCCTGCCATTTGTGTCCGCGCCGTTGCGGTGCGGCGCGCGATGAGGGTGCGCACGGCGTGTGTGGTGCTAACGACACGCTCAAGGTGGCCCGCGCGGCGCTTCATATGTGGGAGGAGCCGCCTATCTCGGGTGAGGCCGGTTCGGGCACGATTTTCTTTAGCGGTTGCTCGCTCAAATGCGTCTATTGCCAGAACCACGAGATCTCGACGGGCAATTTTGGGCTTGAGATTTCGCCCGAGCGCCTGGTCGAGATTATGTTGGAGCTGCAGGACCAGGGTGCGAACAACATTAACCTGGTGACGGCGACACACTACGCGCACCTGCTGTCGGCTTCGATTTCCGCGGCACGGGCACGCGGGCTGGTCATTCCAATCGTCTACAACACGAGCGGTTATGAGCGCGCGAGTGCCGTGGCGGCGCTCGGCGATCTGGTCGACGTGTGGCTTACCGACTTTAAATATGCCGATGCAGGGCTTGCACAGTCGCTCTCCCACATTAAGGACTACCCGCGTGTGGCCGTGTCGGGCCTGGCGCAAATGGCGCGTGAGATCGAGCGCCGCGGGGGAGAGCTGGTGGACGAGGACGGGCTCATGAAGCGTGGCATGATCGTGCGCCATCTGGTACTGCCGGGACATGCGGACGATTCGTGTCGCGTGCTGGACCTGGTGTGGCAGACGGTGGGCGATGTGCCAATCTCGGTCATGAACCAGTACACGCCCAATGCGCTCATGCGCGAGCAGGGCGGCGACCTGGCACGAGCCGTGACACGCGATGAGTACGAGCAGGTGCTCGACCATGCCGACGACCTGGGCTTTACAACGATGTTCTGGCAAGAGGGCGGCGCGGTAGACGAGAGCTTCACCCCAGCGTTTGACACCACCGGCGTCCTTACCAGCGCAAAGTAACGCGTTCGCCGATGATTTTTCTGGGGCGGGGATTAAAAAATCATCGAGAGGATTGCCGGCTCGAAAGGTAGTCAAAATAGCCCCGTCCCAAAAAGACTGGGTATTGGGCGTTGACAGTTGACGAGCCGTAGGTAAAATATCAACTTGTCCTGGGGACGTAGCTCAGTTGGGAGAGCGCTGCCGTCGCATGGCAGAGGCCGAGGGTTCGACTCCCTTCGTCTCCACCCTTGGATTTGATAAGCCGCTGACATTGTGTCGGCGGCTTTTTTTAAAAAGAAAGGGCTGAACTATGGCCGAGCTTGAGTCCCAACCACTGTCTGACGAGGAGCGCGCCGAGTTGGAAGAGCTCCGCGCCGAGAAGGCCCGCCGCGAGGAGCAGGAAAAGGCTCGTCGCGAGCGTGAGGAGCTGGCCGCCCTGCGCGCCGAGCGTGCGAAGGCCGATGAGGCCGCTGCCAAGGCCGCATCCGAGCCAGCGCCCGCCGCGCCCAAACCTCAGCCTAAAAAAGCCGCTCGTCCCAAGCCCGTCGATTCCAAACCGAGCCGTGACGAGATGACGTTTGCCCAGCGCATGGTCACCTCTAAAGAGCCTGTGGACGAGGACGATATCCCCGGCATGCCGCCGGCTCAAAAGCTCATCATCGCGCTAGCCCTGATTGGGTTTATCGTCTTTATGGGTTACACGATCACGGGCAGCATGGGGCTGCACTAACCGAACCGCACCCGGCGCCCCGCTCGCGTATTTAGCCCCGTCCAACCCTCAACCTCTGTACAACATATTCGAAAGGTCGCCCCATGGCTTTGACCGACATCTCGCGTCCCACCGACATCGCAATGCTCACCGATCTGTACGAGCTCACTATGGCCCAGGGCCTTTGGGAGAGCGGTAAAGCCAATGAGCAAGGTTGTTTTACGGCGTTTTACCGTGACCATCCGTTTGGCAGCGCGTACGCCGTCATGTGCGGTACCGCCGAGCTCCCCGAGCTCGTCGAGAATCTGCGCTTTACGCCCGAGGATATCGAGTACCTCGCCTCGCTTCAGGCTCCCGCCGGCGGTGCGATGTTTAAACCCGCATTCCTCGACTACCTGCGCAACTTCCGCGCTCACGTGAACATTGACGCCGTGCCCGAGGGCGAGCTTGTTTTTCCGCGCGAGCCCATGGTGCGCGTCACCGGTCCGGCTCTGGAGTGCCAGCTGCTCGAGACGGCGCTGCTCAACATCGTCGGCTTCCAGACGCTCGTCGCCACCAAGACGGCACGCGTGGTATTGGCGGCGGATGGCCGTCCCGTCGCCGAGTTTGGCCTGCGCCGTGCCCAGGGTCCCGATGGCGGTCTGGCCGTCGCCCGTGCGAGCTACGTTGCCGGCTGCTCGTCCACATCTAACGTGCTTGCCGGGCGCCGTTACGGCATCCCCGTCTTTGGCACCCACGCGCACAGCTGGGTGATGAGCTTTGACTCCGAGCTCGAGGCCTTCCGCGCCTTTGCCAAGTCGAGCCCCAAGAATTGCACGCTGCTCATCGACACCTACGATGTGCGCGAGGGCTGCGAGCATGCCATTACGGTTGCCAAGGAGATGGAGGCGGCGGGTGAGCGCCTGTCGGCTATTCGCATTGACTCGGGCGACCTGGCCAAGCTCTCCAAGTATGTCCGCGGTCGTTTCGATGCCGAGGGCCTGCCTTATGTGGGGATCTCGGTGTCCAACGACCTGGACGAGTACACGATTCAGTCGCTGCTCGACCAGGGCGCACCCATCGACAGCTTTGGCGTGGGCACCAAGCTCGCGACCTGCTACGATCAGCCGGCACTGGGCGGCGTGTACAAGCTTTCCGCCCGTCGGGCGAACGAGACGGACCCGTGGACGCCGGTGGTGAAGCTCTCCGAGCAGCCCTACAAGCGCACAATTCCGGGCGTGCAGCGTGTGCGCCGCTATTACGACGGCTTTGGCGGCCCGGTCTGCGACATGATCTATGACGAGGACCATCTGGCGGGGGAGGGCGCCGCGCGCGGCAATACCCTCGTGGCCGTGAACGATGCCGCCCTGGTGACCGACGTGTCGGAGCTTGAGTATCGCGAGCTGCTGGTGCCGATCGTGCGCGATGGCAGTGCGGTGGCTCCGCGTGAGAGCATCGAGGATGCGCGCGAGCGCTGTGCTTGGGCACTCGACCATCTGGACGCGGCTTTTAAGCGCTTCCTGTATCCGCAGACCTACGTGGTGGGTATGGAACAGGGCCTGGCCCAGGTGCGCGACGAGCTCGTGCGCAAGAACATGGCCGCGGCATCGGCTTTCCCCTGGGCAAAATGATCCGCATGCGACGGAGGAAAGCGGATTATATTCTCGCTCACCCGTTCGCTCGCTTGCTCAGCATTCGATTGGTTTGACGTATGACGACTTCTTATAAAACGATGGTGGTTAAGATCGGTTCGTCCACGGTGGTGGGCGCCGATGGCAAGGTTAACCGCGCCTTTATCGGCGGGCTGGCCGATCAGGCTGCTGTCCTGCGCAAGCTCGGCTGGCGTCTGGTCGTGGTGAG
>CAJMRR010000070.1 GCA_905215835.1 uncultured bacterium
GCCGGTGGCGTGGCTGGGGTCGGCGACGACAGGCAGGTGCGACAGGTGGTGCAGCACCGGCACGGCGTTGAGATCGAAGGTGTTACGGGTGCGGGTTTCGAAGGTGCGGATGCCGCGCTCGCACAGGATGACGTTGTCGTTGCCCTCGCTCATGATGTACTCGGCGGCCATGAGCAGCTCATCGATCGTGCCGGACATGCCGCGCTTGAGCAGGATCGGGGTCTGGGTCTTGCCGACCTCCTTGAGCAGGGGGAAGTTCTGGGCGTTGCGGGCGCCGATCTGCATGACGTCGATCTTCTTGTCCAAGAAGACCTGCACGTCGCGTGGGTCCATGATCTCGGTGACGATCGGCATGTCGAGCTCGGCAGACGCCTCGCACAGCAGGTCGAGGCCGGCGGGGCCCATGCCCTGGTAGGCGTAGGGGGAGGTGCGGGGCTTGTAGGCGCCACCGCGCAGCATCGTGGCGCCGGCGGCCTTTACGCGGCGTGCGATGTGGATGAGGTTCTCGCCCTCGACGGAGCAGGGACCGGCGATGACCTGGAACTGGTCGCCGCCGATCTTGACGCCGTGGCCGCAGTCGATGACGGAATCCTCGGGGTGGAATTTGCGGTTGGCACGCTTAAAAGGCTCGGAGACGCGCTGCACGCGCTCGACGACATCCATAGACTCGAGCAGGAACGGGTCGATCTTGGTCGTATCGCCCACCAGGCCGATGATCGTCTCGTTCTCGCCGCGCGAGACGT
Organism: uncultured bacterium; assembly: GCA_905215835.1. GTDB lineage: Bacteria > Actinomycetota > Coriobacteriia > Coriobacteriales > Coriobacteriaceae > Collinsella. Next base: position 744 of record CAJMRR010000070.1, read on the forward strand.
CGGTCTTCAGGCCTTTTTTCTCAATCCAGCTGACGATATGGCTGACGGCCTCGTCGCTGGCGCTCTGCTTTAGAATTGCAATCATGGTGTGCCTCTCACCTCGATGGATAACTTTTGCAAAAACGGCCCGCATCGCGAGCCGTGTATATATGGTGCATGAGAGTTTATACTATCTGACTTGCTTTTGCCTTCTAAAGTGGGCCGTTGCGCCACGTCTTCCTCGGAATTGCAAAGCTTTTTCTTTTATTTTGTTAGCCCGTGGTGCACTTGGGTATAATGCCAAACGTTGGCCCTATTAGCTCAGGGGATTAGAGCGTCTGCCTCCGGAGCAGAAGGCCGTTGGTTCGAATCCAACATGGGGCACCATCGAACGTAAGACCGTCCGAACCTCGCATGGTCCGGGCGGTTTTTCTTATACCGACGCGACGTGATGGGACGTGGTATGGCAGCAACGGATATCGAGCGCGGACTCTCGACCGCCGAGGTTGAGGAGCGCATCGCCGCCGGTAAGATCAACCGCAACATGGAGCTCAAGACCAAGTCGGTCAAAGAGCTCATCATCGAGAACCTCTGCACGCTGTTCAATTTGATCAACGTGATCTTGGCGTTCCTGGTCATTTTGACCGGTTCGTTTAAGAATCTGACGTTCCTGTTCGTGGTGTTCTTGAACACCGCTATCGGCGTCATTCAATCCATGCGTTCCAAGAAGATGGTCGATAAGCTCACGCTTCTGACCTCTAAGAAGGCCATCGCGGTGCGCGACGGTGCCGAGGTGGAGCTCGACTTGGACCAGATCGTGCTCGACGACATCATCCGCCTGGGGCGCGGCGATCAGATTCCCGCTGACGCCGTGGTGGTTTCGGGCGAGGCGCTCGTGAACGAGAGCCTGCTGACGGGCGAGAGCGACCTTATTAAGAAACAGCCCGGTTCTGAGCTCATGAGCGGCAGCTTTATCGACTCGGGCCTGCTGCGCGCCCGCGTGATCCATGTCGGCGCCGACAACTACGTGGCCAAAATTAATAACGAGGCCAAGTACGTCAAAAAGGTCAATTCCGAGATCATGAACGCGCTTAACGCCATCGTGCGCTTTGCGAGCATCATCATGATCCCACTCGGTTTGGCGTTGTTTGCCTCGAGTGTGAGCGAGCTGTGGGATGCCGCGGGAACCCCGGGCGATAGCGCACTTTCGTGGTGCTTCTCCGAGCTGCTGGCTGGCCATGTGCCTTCGTCGGCGCTGCTGTCCACGGTGGGCGCCCTGCTGGGCATGATCCCGCAAGGCCTGGTGCTGCTGACCTCGTCGGTGCTCGCCATCGCCACGGTGCGCCTGGCCCGCCGCAAGGTGCTGGCGCAGCAGCTCTACTGCATCGAGACGCTTGCTCGCGTCGACGTGCTGTGCCTGGACAAGACGGGCACCATCACGTCGGGCCGCATGGAGGTCGAGGGCACGTATCCGCTGCCGGTTGAGGGCGTGAGCTTAGGCGCCGGCTCGGACGAGGCGGCTGTCCCCGTCGATACCACGGTGCTCGATTTTGCGCTGGCTAACGTGGCGCGTGCGACTTCGGCCGATGCCAACGAGACCTGCCAGGCGCTGCTCAACTATTACGCCGATCGCCCGGTCAAGGTGTCTGAGCCGCTGTCGGTCATTCCGTTCTCGTCCTCCAAAAAATGGAGCGGCGCGTCGTTTGCGCAGGGCTCCTATGTGATGGGCGCCGCGCAGTTTGTGCTTTCGGAGCGTGTGTTTTCGCAGGTCGAGAACCGTGTCGCCGAGCTTGCCGATACCTGCCGCGTGCTCGTGGTGGCGCGCGTTGACGGCTTTACGCCCGATGGCGATATGGTGGGCGAGGCCGAGCCCGTGGGCTTTGTGACCATCCGCGACGAGATTCGTACCTCGGCGGCCGAGACCATCGGCTACTTTAACGAGCAGGGCGTGACCCTCAACGTGATCAGTGGCGACGACCCGCGTACGGTGTCGTCGATCGCGCGCGTGGTGGGCGTGCCGGGGGCGGACGCTTATGTGGACGCCACGACGCTCGATACGCCGGCCAAGCTCGATGCCGCAGTGGACCGCTACCATGTCTTTGGTCGTGTGACCCCGCAGCAGAAGCGCGAGCTCGTGCAGGCGCTCAAGCGCCGCGAGCACACCGTGGCCATGACGGGCGACGGCGTCAACGACGTGCTGGCGCTCAAGGAGGCCGACTGCTCCGTCGCCATGGCGGCCGGCTCCGATGCCGCGCGCAACGTGGCCGAGATCGTACTCGTCGACAACGACTTTGCCTCGATGCCCGCCGTGGTGGCCGAGGGCCGTCGCTCCATCAACAACCTGCAGCGTTCGGCGTCGCTGTTCCTGACCAAGACGCTGTTCTCGATGGGCCTGGCGGCGCTGTGCATTGCGCTGCCGCCGTACCCCTTCGAGCCCATCCAGATGACGCTCATCAACTTCTTCTGCATCGGCGCGCCGGGCTTTGTGCTGGGTTTGGAGCCCAACAATGCTCGCGTGAAGGGGTCATTTTTGACCAATGTGCTCAAGCGTGCACTGCCGGCGTCGATTGCGGTCATTTTGGCTGCGGCGCTCGATATCTTTGTGGCGCGCGTGTTTGGCTTTAGCCAGCTCACGCTGTCTACGATGTGCCTGCTTACGTCCTGCGCGGCGAGCGTCAGCCTGATCTGGCGCATCTCGCAGCCTCTCACGCCCTTACGTGTGGTGCTTTTTGTGTTTGTAGTCGCCGGCATCCTAGTGGGCGTTATCGGATTCCCGGAGCTGCTGTCTATTGCCAACCTGTCGATGGGCCAGATGGTTATCTTGGCTGTCATCGTGATCTTTACCTGCTCGGTGTTCTTTAAGCTCGCCACGATGATGGATTCGCTCAAGCCGCGTCGTCGTCATGCCGCAACTGGTTTTGGCCGCGGTGTGCGCGTCCGCCTGGGTCGCGGTGGCGGCAAGGTGAGCTCGACGGGTTCGACGGCCGAGCGTTTTGCCAAGCGCGTCGCCGCCGACATGGCGCAGCGCCGCGAAGATCGCACCGTTCGCGAGGCCGAGGCCCGCGCGCTCGAGGGCGTGGCCCAGGCCCAGCCCAAGAAAAAGAGGAGTGCCGGAGCCAAGCGCTCTCGCGTGACCAAGTCCGCCCAAGGCATCAAAGTCTCGATGCCAAGCAAAAAGAAGAAGTAGCTACGCGCCCTGGCGATGTTGAATTGGTGCCTTGTTCCTGTGGGGCCGTGGCGATGTTATGCTCTAACCTCGATTGTTTGAATTGCTTCGAAAAGAGGATGCCGTGATCTGCCCGCATTGCCTTAAGACTATCGAGGACGGCGCCTCGTTCTGCCCCTACTGCAACGCCTATGTGGGTCCGGGCGACGGTCCCGAGCACACCGAGTTCGTGTTCTGCGAGGGCTGCGGTGCCCGTCTTTCTCCGCATGATCGCACGTGCCCCAAATGCGGACGCCCCGCTCCGGGTATCCTCTCCGAGGACGCGGCCGCATCCGACCTGGCAGCGGGCCACACGGCGGTCTTTCCGCGCCTAACGCAAGAGCAGATCGATACCGAGGTGCCGCATGCGCCAGCCTCTGCCGCTGCGGTGCTCTCAGACGCCGCCGACCCCAATGAGACCTGCGTGCTGCCTGCTTTCGATAAGGATTTCGGTATCCCCAAGGTCGATATTCCCACGCCCGTTTCCCTGCATGACGATGCTCAAAAAACCAAGCGCAAGGTGCACCCCGACGAGGACGCCTATCACAAGCACAAGCGTCATATCCCCAAGCCGCTCATCGTCATCGCGGTCCTTGCCGTCCTTTGCGGCGGTGCCTATTGGTTCGTGACGACCGATCCCATGGGTGTCATGCCTGGCTTCTATGACCAGTTTGGCCAGGCCGCGCAGACGACCTTCCCTACGCGCCAAAAGGGCGAGGCGACTGAGGACGATACCAAGCAGGACGATTCTGCCGAGGTGGTCCAGGAAGAAACCGTGCTCACCGATGATCAGCTCTATACCAGGCTCGACGGTCTGTATCAGACCATCGTGTCCTACGGTGACGAGGACCAGATCGGCGAGGTCATCGATTCCTTTAACAACGGTTATCTCCGAACGCCGCTGTCCACCCGTCAGGAGCTGTCGCAGAGTGCCTACGCCCTGCGCGACCAGATCAAAAAGACGCAAGATGAGCTTAACAACCTGAAAGTACAGGACGATACGGTCTATGCGGATGACATCGCCCACTTAAAGCAGCTTGCCGAGTGGATGTACGAGCGTATCGACGTGATCTGTCAGAGCTGGGACATCTCGCTGGCCATTCCTGATGGTGAGTCGATGAGTTCCCACCAAAGCGATATCCTGGCGCCCATCGCGCAGGGCGGCAACAGCGCACTGAACCAGTACGACGCCAACGTGGGCTCCTGGAAGCCGCAGCAGCGTTCCTAAAATTAGTTCGCCATAGTCGGCATAACCTACGTGCGCAATTGATGTAAGCGCATGCTTATTGCTACAATTCGTACAAATATGCTTTAAACGCACGAGGAAGGAACCACATGTTTGGTTTTAAGAAAGAGCTCTACACGCCCGAGTATCAGCTTACCGGCGACGAGTGCGCCGTTATCGAGACGTCGAAGGGTACCATCAAGGTTAAGTTTGACGGCGAGGGCGCTCCCATTCATGTCGCGAACTTCTGCGAGCTTTCCACGATGGGTTTCTATGATGGCCTTAAGTTCCATCGCTATGTGCCCGGCTTTGTCATTCAGGGCGGCGACCCCAATACCCGCGATATGTCCGGCGCCGACGTCGCTGCCGGTCTTGAGGGCCCCGACGGCATGCCCGGTACCGGTGGTCCCGGCTACTGCATCAAGGGCGAGTTTGCCACCAATCCGCGCAACAGCCATGTCGATGGTGCCCTTGCCATGGCACGCTCCATGGACCCCGATTCCGCGGGTTCGCAGTTCTACTTCTGCCTGGGTGCCCAGCATAACCTCGATTCCGGTTACACCGTCTTTGGTACCACGGTCGAGGGTCTCGATGTGATTTCGCAGCTGCGTGCCGGCGACGAGATCGTCCATGTCGAGATCGTTCACGAGTAAAGGGGACTTCCTTGAATAGCCAGCTGATCCAACAGGGCCGCGCCGCTTACCGCGCGGGTGATTTTTCCGCTGCAGCCCAGATGCTTGGGGCGGCAAAAACTCCCGATGAGATTATGGGCGAGGCCGATCACCTTCGTGGCAACGCCTTGATGCACCTGGGCATGTATGCCGAGGCCGCCGAGGCCTATGCCGCCGCCCTCAACGACGGCACCTATGGCAAGCGCGGCGCGCTGCTCACCAACCGCGGCAAGGCACTCGCCGCCGTGGGCGACTACACGACGGCCGCCCAGGCGTTTTCTGCCGCTACGCAGGACGCTTCCTATGCCACGCCGTTCAAGGCCTATCTGGGCCTGGGCAATGCGCTGTTCCAGTCGGGCGACTATGCCAACGCGGGTACTGCCTTCCGTCAGGCTGCCATCGACGGCGCCAATCCGGCCCCTGCCGCCGCACTCGGCGAGCTCGGTCGTTGCTTCATTAAGCTCGGCCGTCCGGCGGATGCCGTGGAGACCTACCGCACGGCTATCGACTTTGCCGGCCCCCGCGACGACACGCGTGCGCTCAACGCCGGCATGGGTCAGGCGCTTTCTGCCGCCGGCCGTCCCTCCGACGCACTCGACGCCTTTAACGCCGCTACTGCCGATGGCATCTACCAGCTCACCTCCGAGCAGGCCGATGAGCTTGCCCGCGTGCACGATTCGCTTGCCGCGCTGTCTGCCCAGACGGCTATGGCCACGGCTCCGGCGCCCGCGATGGACGCTCCTGCCGTCGATCCGCTCGATCCTACGGGCGCGACCGGCCAGTTTATGCCCGATCCCTCGGATACCGGCTTCTTTACGCTGTCCGAGTCCGAGATGGTCCAGCAGGACCGTCAGGATCGTAAGCAGGCCAAGGTCCGTCGTCGTCATCGCCACACGGGTCTCAAAGTCTTCATCGTGCTGCTTCTGCTCATTTTGATCGCCGCGGGCGGTCTGGGCTTTGCCTACACGCGCGGCTTTGGCTTCCCGTCCCAGGAGTCTGTCGTTACCGATCTGTTCCAGGCTGCCGGCGACGGTGACACCGCAAAGGCCGAGTCTTGCCTGGCCTCGAGCCTGTCCGAGGACGCCAAGTCGATGATCATCTCCTCGATTCCGCAGGGTGCCACCGTGTCCGTCGAGGGCATGGATCAGTCCATGACCGAGACGACCGCCAAGGTTAAGGCTTCGCTGTCCAAGGGCGGCGAGCAGGAGTACACCGTCAAATTCGTGCGCTCCGATAACCATATCGGCTGGGCCGTTTCCTCGCTCGATATGGATTTCTCGGCTGCTGACAACCAGTAGTGACCTTATGAGATTTAGCTTTGCCCGGCGCTTCACCGCAAGTGAGGTGCCGGGCTTGCGCTAGTATGATGAGCTAGTAGTTTTCCAGCAATCATCCAACACATCAGGAGTTGCGTTGTTTTCTTTGATGGATATGTTCTTCGGTAGCTATGCGGGCGATCTTGCCATCGACCTCGGCACCGCAAATACGCTTGTCTCCGTGCGCGGCAAGGGCATCGTCATCCGCGAACCCTCCGTCGTCGCCATCGACAAGAACGACGAGCGCATCCTCGCGGTCGGTATCGAGGCAAAGCGCATGCTCGGCCGTACGCCCGGCAACATCGTGGCCGTTCGTCCCCTGAAGGACGGCGTCATCGCCGACTTCGACGTTACCGAGGCCATGCTCCGCTACTTTATCGACAAGGCTTCCGAGAAGCGCTATCCGTGGACCCCGCGTCCGCGTGTTGTCGTCTGCGTTCCCTCCGGCGTCACGTCGGTCGAGAAGCGTGCCGTATTTGAGGCCACGATCCAGGCCGGCGCTCGCCAGGCCTACCTGATCGAGGAGCCCATGGCTGCCGCTATCGGCGCCGACCTGCCCGTCGAGGAGCCCACCGGCTCCATGGTCATCGACATCGGTGGCGGTCCTACCGGGGTCGCCGTTATCGCCATGGGCGGCATCGTCGTCTCGCAGTCCATCCGTATTGCCGGTGACGAGTTCGATCAGGCCATCCTCACGCACGTTCGCGATGCCTACAACCTGGCCATCGGCGAGCGTACGGCAGAGGACATCAAGATCAAGGTCGGCTCCGCCGTGCCGCTCAAGGACGAGCTCGACGTCGAGGTCAACGGCCGCGACGTGATTACCGGTCTGCCCAAGACCGTGCGCATCGAGAGCGAGGAGATTCGTCGCGCGCTCAACAAGCCGCTCGACGAGATGGCCAAGGCCGTCAAGGACGCCCTCGATGCCACGCCTCCCGATCTCGCCTCGGACCTTATGTACTACGGCATTTTGCTGACCGGTGGCGGCGCGCTGCTGCGCGGTCTCGACGTGCGCCTGCGCGATGAGACCGGTGTTTCGGTCAACGTCAGCCCCACGGCGCTCGATAACGTCGTTAACGGCTGTGCCCGCGTGCTCGAGGCCAATGCGTTTGATGGCGGCTTCGTCCAGACCAATGCTTAATTTCCAAAAGGTGGATTCCATTTGGCACGATCTTCGGGTTTCTCCACAAATCTGAATACCAAGCGACAATCAACGGGTATGCGCCCGTTGATTGTTTTCAGCCTGATTTCGGTGTTGCTGCTCACGTTTTACATCCGCGAGGGCGAGGCAGGACCGATTCATGCCGTGCGTTCGGGCGTAACGACGATTACCTCGCCGGTGCGCTTTGTGGGTTCGGCTGTGGCGGCTCCCTTCAATGCCATCGGCAACGTGTTCTCTAACCTTACGGCGTCGCAGGACACGCTCGACGAGCTCAAGAAGCAAAACGAGGAGCTGACCTCTAAGGTTGCCGAGCTCTCCGAGGCTCAAAAGACCGCCGAGCGTCTGGAGGGGCTGGTCGGGCTGCAGTCGACCTACAACCTCAAATCGACCGCTGCTCGTATCGTCGGTGCCTCGGGCGATGCCTGGACCTCGACCGTAACCATCGACAAGGGCTCTGCCGACGGCCTTACCATCAACATGCCCGTGACGAGTTCTGCCGGTGTTATCGGCCAGATTATCGAGGTATCGGCCAAGACCTCTACCGTGCGCCTGATTGGCGACGAGAACTCGGGAGTGTCCGCCATGGTGCAGGACACGCGCGCCCAGGGTATGCTGCAGGGTCAGGCTGACGGCACGCTGCGTCTTGAGTACGTGAGCGTCGACTCCGATGTTAAGGTTGGCGATATCATCGTGACCTCTGGCATCGGTGGCGTGTTCCCCAAGGGCCTTCCGCTTGGCACCGTCTCGTCGGTTGAGAAATCGGCAAACGACGTGTACTACACCATTGTGGTGCGCGCTCAGACCACGGCCGAGAACAACGAGGAAGTGCTGGTCATCACCTCGCTGACCGACGAACAGTCGGCCTCGGATGAGGACGTGAGCACGGCCAACAGCACGCCGCAGGGAACGTCGCGCGATGCTGCGACCAAGACGAAGGACGAGAGCTCGGATGACAGTTCCGACACGTCCGAGACGACCGATTCTGGCTCGAGCGAATAGGGGGCATGTCCATGGATCTACACGAGCAGGGGATGAGCTCCCGCACGTTTGTGATCGCCGCCATCGTGTGCGTGCTGCTGCAGGCAGGCCTGGCACCGCAGATCTCCATTGCGGGCGGTCGCGTCAACTTCATGATTATCCTGGTGTGCCTAAGCGTGTTCTCGGGCGACCCGACCCGTGCCGTCGTGTGCGGTTTTTGCAGCGGCTTGTTTTATGACCTGTCCGCTGCCGTGCCGGTGGGCGTTATGTCGCTCCTGCTGACCGTGGGTTCTTTTGCCCTGATGCACAGCGCCGTCGGTCAGACGGGCGGTACCCCGAGTGCGCGCGGCATCACTGTGGGCGCCTTCGCGCTCGTCATTAATGTGATCTACAGCATCATCTTGCTGTTTATGGGTTTGGAGACGAGCTTTGTCGTGGCGATCTTCGGCCATGCGCTGCCGTCCTCGATCCTGACGGGTCTGGTTGCCATTCCGTTTTTGATGTCCGGCGTCGTGCCGCAGTCCGTCTATGGATTCTCCGCGCGTGGCGGACGCCAGACGGGTATGCGCTTTAAGCCCAAGACCCGCAAGCTCAAATAGGGGAGGCCCGTAGATGTCTTCCCAGATGACGGTTATTATCGCCGGTATCGTGCTGGTTGTGGCCATCGTGGTCGCGCTGGTCATCATGCGTCGTGGCGATTCCCGTTTTACCTACGATACGCAGCATGGAACGGCCCCGCGCGCCACCGAGGGCGAGGGCAATACCGCGGCGACCGCCTTTAAGG
>CAJMRR010000071.1 GCA_905215835.1 uncultured bacterium
AAAAAGATCCCCTTTACGACCGACCGGCCCGTGGCCGTCCTTCCGCTCGACCATCCGCTCGCCGAACGTGACACCGTCGAGATAGACGACCTTATCGACGAGAATTTCCTCATGCTTCCCCAAGGCTCGTTCGTAAGCGAGCTCGTCCTTTCCCTTTGTCGAGAAGCTGGATTTGGCCCACGTGTTACGTTCACCGGCAAACGAGCCGAGAACATCATCTCTCTTGTCGCACGCGGCGCCGGTGTCTCATTCCTCATGCGCAAGCCGGCGGAATCGCTTGCCAGCGGAAAGGTAGCCCTGGTGCCGCTTGAGCCCGCGACGACCTCCGAGGTCAGGCTCTACCTCAAGCGGAACGCCGCGCACTCGCAGGCGGTCGTCTCGTTCATCGGCTTCCTCCCCTACCGTCAGCTCCTGCAGGGCGACCGTGCGTCTTCCGCCGCGGCACGACCGTCATAATCCCCGCTGCTCCACAACCGTAGACTTGTGTCCGCAAACACGTTGACAACGGCACAAAACACAAATGTGCCTCGGGCGGCACGTCGCCGTCCGAGGCATATTTAGTTAAAGTGCGCAGACAGACTAGTCCACCGAGATGTTGAGCGCCTTACCGCCCTCGTCCTTCCTGGTACCGATCATCATAGCGGCGACAAGAGCCAGAACGAAAGCGACCACACCGGAGATGACAAGGCCGATAAAGCCCGTGTCGATGCCGGCAGGGTTAATAAAGCTCGGGAAACCGAGCGGGCCGGAGGCACCGAAGGCATAGAGTTTGGCACCCAAGAGACCGGCAATGGCGCCGCCTACACCAGCGGAAATAAAGGTTGCCCACATAAGACGCTTACGCGGCAGCAAGATGGCGTAAAGCGCAGGCTCGTTGACACCGAAAATCGAAGAGACAAGGGCGGGAATGTTGACGGCAGCATTTTCCTCGGAGTCCTTGGTTCGGATGACCATGCCAAGCGCAGCACCGGCGATGGCACAACCGCCTGCATACACGAGCGGGTTAATGAGGTCATAGCCGTAGGTTGCGACATCGAGAAACCACAGCGGGATGATACCCCAGTGCAGGCCGAACATGACGAGCAGGCTCCAGAACGTGCCGATGACGAAGCCGGCGATGGCGGGCTGGAAGTTGATGAGCATCAAGATGATCTGGGCAACGATATTGGAGAGGACCGTCATGACCGGACCGACCACAAGCAGGCCAAGGATGCCGCAAATGAGGAGCGTCAGGATGTTGGAGAAGAACGAGCTCACAAGCGCGGGCAGCGCGTTAGAAAGGGCCTTGTGCACCTTGGAGGCAATCCAGACGATAAAGATCGCAGGCAGAATCGTCGATGAGTAATTCTGCATGATTAGCGGGATGCCAAAAATATCACCGTAGACATTGGACTCGAAGACCGTACCGGCGCCGAGCGTGTAGAGCGGATCTCCACCCATAAGGGCAACGAGCGTCGGGTAGACGAGGATACCGCCGAGCGCCATTCCCATAACGGGCTTAAGTCCGAACTTCTTGGCCGACGTCCAGCCAATGATTAGCGGAAAGTAATAGAAGACCGAATCTCCGATTGCCGAGAGCGTCACATACGTATTGCTGTCCTTGGCAAGCCAACCGGCAACCGTGCAGAGCGCGAGCATCGACTTGATAAAGCCACCGGCCATAAGCACGCCAAGAACCGGTTGCAGAATCTCGGAGATGATGGCCAGCAGACGCGAGAATGGATCGCCCTTTTTGACGTCGTCGCCTTCATCGATATCGAGTGCGGGTTTGGAGTCGAACCCGCCAATCTGAACAAGGTCGTTGTAGACGGCCTCGACAGTGGCACCAATCACGACCTGATACTGTCCGCCGGCCTGGATGACGTCAACGACGCCCTTCGTCGCCTTAAGCTCATTAGTCTGGGCGAGCGATTCATCCTTGAGGTGGAAGCGGAGACGCGTAATGCAGTGGCTCACGTCTAACACATTGTCTCGACCACCGACCTTTGTGATGATTTCATCGCAAAGCTTCTGGTATTTCATGGAATTCTCCTTTTTCTGAGCGGGGTATAGCATCGATTTCATGCCTCCGTAGTCGACGTGGGAGGGCAAGGAACCCGCTTCCCCCTTTGAAATCCGCGGACGCACGTACGCCCGGGATGGGAAACGGCAGAGAAGATGGAAGATGCCGATCACATGGCAGCGAGCCTCATTGGCCCATGTCACGCAATCAGGTCTACAGACGCGAATCTGCTGCGCCGAGAAGTCTCGTCGTCTGGCAGAACTTGTCACACAGACGTTCCGGTTCGCCCTGGGGAATCTGAGTACGCTCGGTCTCAAAGGAGAGGCCGTACTCGCGTGCCGGAAGGAAATACTCGAAATAGCCGTTGGTGTAACCGCAAACTATTCCCTCGACCGGGCATTCGCGCTTCATGCGAATACCCAAGTCGCTGCCGAGCTCACTCGGGAACACAAAGAGATGCAGGCCGCCCAGACTGATGACGGCACACTTAAGCGTGAGCGAAAAGTCGTCATGGGCAACGGTGTGATAGAACGTCTGAGGCTCGATGCGGTCAAGAACGACCTCGCGATCGAGCTTGATCTGGGAAATCGCCTCGGCAAGACCGGTCGAAACGCGCTCGACCTCGGGAATGCCGCGTCCCTGGCGAAAATTGCGGTCGCTACAGTCGCCAGCAGCACCGACGACCATGGCCGGATAGTAACCAAGACTCTGAGCGAGCTTTTTGCCGGTAAGACCGGCGAGTTCGCTCGTGAGCTCCGTGCAGTCGGGTCCGACACAGGCAGAATGCACCGCCCAGTTCACAAAGCCCGCAAATGGCTTGCCTTCGGTATCGAAGAACGATACGACAATGACCTCATTGTCGGCGAGTTCACCTGGGATGATGCGGTTGTCGTAGAAACCGGTGATGACTTTTTTGCCCATGCGGCAGGTCGCAGGTCGCGCGTTGGCGCGGCACTCTTCGAAGCATTGACAGATGGTATCGAGGAACCAGCGATAGTAGTCCTCGTTGAATTTTCCCGTCCACCAGCTGCGATGGTAGGCGACGATCGAAGTGTGGTCGTGCGTCGCGGAGAGCAGAACGCAGTCACGGTCGATTCCGTAGCGCTCGGCGAGCATCGTCTTAACCTCCTCGGCCATGCCCTCCTCAAACTCGAGAACATCGGCGTTGAAGAGAAAAACTTCGCGGTCGTCCTGTTGGAAAAGAATCGCGTTGGCGAAGACGTCGTCATGGACGCCTGTCGCAGGCTCCAGACGGTTGGGGAGGTTACGGTATCCGATTAGATAGATGTCGCCTTGCGGGGTAATCTTGCGGCGTGCATGTCCGATATTCATGCAAGTTCTCCTTTTTGTCATGCCGCGTTTAAAGCGGCAAGGATGGTTTGAAGGAGGCGCTCATGGGAACCGGCGGCGAAGCCGGAGTTCATGGCCTCATAGGTGATTTTCTCGTACGCATCGGGGGCCGGCAGATACTTTTGCCCTCCGTTGACAAGCGTGGCAAAGAGCACGGGGCAGAATCGGGCGGCGCGCACGGCGGCGCCAAACGAGCTCGAAACCTCGGGCTGGATACCAACGAACTCGACATTTCCCAGCCGAAGTAAATAGACCCTCGTACGCTGTTCGCCTGCCGCATGAAACTCATAAGTTCGATGCGGGGCCAATGAGCAGAAGTCGGCGCGCGTCTGGGCGGGCAAAAGGACGTCGACCGTGCGAGCATCGACGCCGATGGCATCGTCCTCACGCGCCGCACGGACGGCCTCAATCAACGCATCGCTCATAGCGCGACCCTGTCGATGCAGCATGCGATATCCACTCTCGTGAGCATCTAACGTTTGCTTCGCCCCGGTCGAATCGAACGCAACGGTTACGGCGCGCTCCGCCGGACTCTGATCCCCCGCGGCACCGGGTAGCAGCAACACGACTCCGCCCAATTCGCGCTCGAGAGCCATGGCGGCAAAGCCAAAGAGGTCCCCGCTCACCAAGCGCTTCCCCTGAGAATCGTGCGATCCGTCGAGCACGGAAGACTGGACATCAGCCGTCGCAAGCATGGCAACGAGCCCGCCCTCGGCATCCCTCGCGACAAGTACGGGCATCGCGTGGTCGGCAAACCCCTTGGGGTCTACTCCCAGCCACCAGCCGGCCGGTGTCTCAATGTCGCGGTTAACGTTCACAGGACAGTAGCCCTCCGCCGAGGCGAGCGTGACAGAGCGAATGCCCGCAACCGCCTGCTCAACGGCCGCGCGTGTCGCGGCGATGAGCGCGGCATGATAGCGCTCATTTCGATCGCGGGCATCGGTGTCGGCCAGATGCCCAGGGGTGCGCACGTGAGGCGCAGAAAACGTATGGGTCGGGACCACCCAAGAAAAGGCGCCGTCGCAATTGGAGACATCCTTGACAACCTCACGCAGATCGACGAGTAGGGCCGGAGCGATCGAGGTAACCTCAAGTGAAAGGATGCAAGCGCGCCGCCCCATCCCTTCGACCACGAAGGCACGGGCAAAGATTTCATGACGGAGTGCGTCGAAACCGTCGAACGGCAATACGTCCTCTAAGTTAATGGCCACCCGGGCGGCTCCGGCCTTCATCTCTCCCTTATCCATGGCGAACGCCCTCCTTTATCTGTCGCTCACTCGATGCCGTACAAGCGCTGTGCCGTGCCGCCAAGCATAAGGTCCTTGTCCGTATCACTTAAATCTGTGGCGCGGACGCAGGCGACACCCTCTGTTAGCCACTCGCGTTTAACGGGATAACTCGTACCAAAGACAATATGGTCTGCACCAAGGACTTCAACCGCACAGGCAAGAAGCGTTTCGCCCCAGGGCTGAGCATGGGACATGTCGAAATAGACGTTGTTCTCAAGACGCTTGGAGACCGTCTCGATATCGGCCTGGAAGCGACCCGAAGCATCTGGGCGCTTGGGACCGTGCGGCAGCAGCATCTCCTTAAACGCAAAATAAGCGCCGCCGAGCATGGAGTGGACCATCTTGATATTGGGGTAGCGCTCAAAGAAATCGCCAAAGATCTCTCGGCCGATCGCCGTAGTTTGGTCGACGCAGCGGCCATAAGAGCGGCGAAGGTTGTCGTACGCGAGAAGCGATTCGTTCTCGACCGGCACGGGAACATGGTGCACGTAAACGGTGACATGGCGTTCGTTCAGGTGCTCGAAAAAGCTCGAGAAGACCTGGTCGTCGAGATAGCGCTTGCCGTAGTGAGCACAGAGCTGCACACCCGCAAAACCATCATCGAGCCTGCGGTCGAGCTCCTCCAAATTCGCTTTGGTGCCAAAGGGCGGCACGGCGACAAGCGGAATCAGACGGCCACTTGACGCCTTCGCGTCAGCAGCCATACCGTCGTTGAAACGCCGGCACATCTCGAGCGACATCCACTCGTGACAGCCGGGGAGCTTGAGGATCGCCTTGTCGACCCCCGCCTCATCCATATCGGCCAAGCGCTTCTCGAGGGTGTAGTCGCCCTCAATGTAGTTAAGACCCGGAGAACCGGCGGGCATCTCGATCACGATCTGTCGTTTGCCGGCGGAATTCATGGTCAGATAGCCTTCGGTGTCATAGGCGCGGGGTACCTCGGCCAAAAACTGTTCGCAGAGCGTCTCGTCATGAAAGATGCGCTCGTCGAACCAGTAGGAATTTGCATCGATAATCATTGGTTGGAACCGCCTTTCATCTTGTTGAAAACATTCTAGAAAAGCAGGTACCCGGACATCAATTCCAGCTTAAGCCAACAGTATTCCATTTTGGAATAGAACTTACCGCTCACACGCGAACCTCGCCCGCTCAACGAGACAAGCGCTAGCAGCACGGGCTTAGACAGAAAACGGTCGGCCCGCATCCGTTGCGGGCCGACCGTTTCATTACAGGCTACCTTTGCCGTTACGCCTGACGGTAATGGTCAAAGAAGTCGGCGAGGTCTTCGAGCGACTCTTTGAGCACTTCCATGCGCGGCAGGTACACGATACGGAAGTGATCGGGCTCGGCCCAGTTAAAGCCGCCGCCGCGCGTGATCAGAATCTTCTTCTCGTGCAGCAGGTCGAGGGCAAACTGCTCGTCATCGGTGATGTTGAACTTCTTAACATCCATCTTGGGGAAGATGTAGAACGCCGCGCGCGGCTTGACCACCGAGATGCCGTCAATCTTGTTGAGCGCCTCATACACAAAGTTGCGCTGCTCGTAGACACGGCCGCCGGGACGGATGTAGTCGTTAACGGACTGATGGCCGCCGAGCGCCGTCTGGACGATCGACTGAGCCGGCACGTTGGAGCACAGGCGCATGTTGGAGAGCATGTTGATGCCCATGATGAAGTCGCTCATGCAGCGCTGGTTGCCCGAAAGCACCATCCAGCCAATGCGATAGCCCGCGATCATGTGCGACTTGGAAAGGCCGCTAAAGGTGACACAGGGCAGATCGGGGGCGAGCGAGGCAATCGAGACGTGCTCGTAGCCGTCCATGCACAGGCGGTCGTAGATCTCATCGGCAAAGATCATCAGCTGATGCCTGCGTGCAATCTCGACGATGCCCTCGAGCACCTCGCGCGGATAGACAGAACCCGTGGGGTTGTTGGGGTTGATGATGACGAGGGCTTTGGTCGCGCTCGTGATCTTGGACTCCATATCCTCCAGGTCGGGATACCAATCCGCCTGCTCATCGCACAGATAATGTACGGGATGACCGCCAGCAAGGGTTGCGCACGCCGTCCAGAGCGGATAGTCGGGGCTGGGGATCAGAATCTCGTCGCCATTGTCGAGCAGCGCGTTCATCGAAAGCTGAATGAGCTCGGACACGCCGTTGCCCGTGTAGATATGCTCCATCTGAACGTTGGGCAGGCCCTTGATCTGCGAATACTGCATGATCGCCTTGCGCGCGGAGAACAGGCCACGCGAGTTGGAATAGCCTTCGCAGTCGGGCAGCTGCTGGCGCATGTCCTTGATGACCTCATCGGGCGTGCGGAAACCGAAGGGCGCCGGGTTGCCGATATTGAGCTTGAGGATGCGCTCGCCCTCGTCCTCCATACGGGCGGCCTCGTCGACGACGGGACCGCGCACGTCATACAGGACGTTATCGAGCTTGGTGGATTTAGAAAAAGTGCGCATGGTGGTGCTCCTTGCAATTTGAGCTGAGGGATGGGGTTCGGGCTTGGAATCGTTGCGGGGTGATGATGCCTCGCCTTGATCGGCGTCGCCGGCAAGCAGCCAGGTAACATCGACCTCCAAAATACGGGCGAGCAGCTCAGCCACATCGCGCCGCGGAATCGTCTTGCCGCTCACATATTGGCTCATCTGACTCTTGCCGAGTTTTTTGCCGAGCATCTCTGATGCGCGGATCACGTCCGACTGGCGAACGTCGCGATCGGACATAGCCTGTCGCAGGCGATCGCTAAACGTCTCTTGGGCCACTAGAACCTCCTTGCTGGCAAAGTTCAATTTATAGAACACGAATTGAACCAGGGTTCAATTTAGCAAGCAGTATAGCGCCGTACCTCATTCGAAAGTTCAATTTCATAAGAAAATGTATCGGACTCCGAGATTTGCCCAAAGCGAACAATGGCGTGTACACGTTTAGAGGTATTCGAGGAAACGGGCGGCGGCAAGCGAAACATCGGCCGTTCGATATATGGCGTTGATCTGCCGATGGGGATGTCCCTCGAGCGAACGCACGGCAACATCGAACTGACAACGGCGCAAGATGAGCGCGGGAAGAATGCTCACACCCAGGCCGTCCTCAACCATGGCCATAATCGCATAGTCATCCCAGGTCGACAGCTTGGAGCACACCGTCAGTCCCGCCCGACGGAACAGCGGCGTAATCTCGTCATCGGTGCCGCGTTCTAGCAGAATAAACTGCTCGTTGGCTAAATCGGCAAGAGAAACGACCTCCGCCGCGGCAAGCAAAGAGTCTGCCGGCACTACCGCCATCAACTCGTCGCGCACCAAAGACCGCGATGCCATGCCGTTTTCTCGGGGCTCACGCGGGATAAAGCCCAGGTCACAACGACCCTCAGCCACCCATTGTTCAATCTCTGAGTAATCGCCCATCAGCAGCTCGTAATCGACATCCGGATGATCGGCGCGAAAGCGCGCAATCACCGGCGGCAGCACGTGGGTCGCCACACTCGAAAACGTACCGATGCAGATTTTGCCGCGCATGAGTCCACGCATCTCATCCACCCGTCGCTGCAAACGAACAAATTCCTCGCATAACGCCTCGATCGCCGGCATAACTTGCCGCCCATCGGCAGAAAGCACTACGCCCTCGCGGCTTCTATCGAGCACCTTAAAACCCCAGTCGGCCTCAAGATCGGCCACCATACGGCTCACGCCCGACTGCGAATAGCTCAACCGCTCGGCAGCACGCGTAAAGCTTCCGGCGCGCACCGTCTCCAGCAGCACCTGCATCTTTTGAATATTCGTTTCCACGACACGCCTCCACCTTTACATGAATTTTTGTCATGTTATCCATGCATTATATTCGCTTTTCTTCTATTGCCAGTTCACCCATAGTGAACATGCTCGAATATAGAGGGGACGGAAGCGCATGGACAACGGACTGTTTACGTACTTAGCAGCATTGCTATTGTTTGGCTCCAACGGCATCATCGCCGCTGCCATCGCGCTGCCGAGCTCCGATATCGTGCTGCTACGCACGTTTTTGGGCGCTCTCTCGCTTGTCACTATCCTCGCCATCACCCAACACCATAAACTGCAGGCGCCATCTCGTCCCCGCGAAGCCGCGGCCCTCCTCCTCTCGGGAGCTGCGCTGGGCGCCAGCTGGATTTTTCTGTTCCGCGCCTACCAGACGATCGGCGTCGGCGTATCCTCGCTGCTGTACTACTGCGGCCCCATCATTGTCATGGCGCTCTCCCCGCTCATCTTTGGCGAAAAGCTGACCGGCGGCAAAATCGCCGGCTTTGTCGCCGTCGCCTGCGGTGCTTTTCTCATTGCAGCGCAAGGTCTAGGCGGCAATATGCCCATTGCGGGCATCGTCTGTGGAATCGCCTCGGCCTTCTGCTATGCATTGATGGTCATCGCCAGCAAGGGTGCGCCGCACATCGAGGGCCTCGAGAACTCCGCGCTCCAGGTGAGCGCCGCCTTTGTGACCGCACTGGTCCTCACGCTCATCACGCAGGGCGCTCCCTCGTTCCTGTCCGCCGGCGTCGCCGCCAGTATTGATTGGCGCGCCGTCGCTATGCTCGGCGTCGTCAACACCGGCATTGGTTGCCTGCTCTACTTTAGCGCCGTCGCCAAGCTGCCCGTCCAGACCGTCGCCGTCGTCGGCTACCTCGAGCCGCTTTCGGCGGTCGTGTTCTCGGCCGTCCTTTTGGGCGAAGCCATAACACCGGTCCGCCTGATGGGCGCCGCGCTTATCATCGGCGGCGCGATTTTTTGCGAACTCGCCGGCAAACGCGCAAACGCCAAGGCCGGCATCGCCCAGACAGTACGTGCTTAAAAGCCCCTGCTTTGAAATGCTACCTGCGTAGATAAATAATCCCCAGCTGAGGATTATTGTCTAAAATAACCCGATGTGCCAAACTGCTCTTGTATGTATAAAGACGGCATAAAGTTTTTTGTCCTAGACAGATAACCGGATGTCTAAGGGAGTCCTCGTGGCACACAATAAACTGGAGGCAAACCTCCAAGACCAGCGCGGGCAAGGCGGGCACGGAGCCATCCCCCTCTCCGCTGGCATGCTGCTCGTAACGCTCGGCGTCGTCTATGGCGACATCGGCACGAGCCCCATGTACACCATGAAATCAATCGTCGCCAACAACGGCGGCATCGGTACCGTCAGCGAGGACATGATCCTGGGCGCGCTTTCGCTCGTCATCTGGACCATGACGCTCGTGACCACGGTCAAGTACGTGGTAATCGCCATGAAGGCCGACAACCACAACGAAGGCGGCATCTTCGCCCTGTTCAGTCTCGTGCGCAAGGTGGCGCCATGGCTGATTCTCCCCGCCATGATCGGCGG
>CAJMRR010000072.1 GCA_905215835.1 uncultured bacterium
CGCCGCCTATAAGTCGTGCAATATCGTGCGCCTGCTGCAAAAGCGCGGTGCGCGAGTCAAGGTCGTTATGAGCGAGCATGCCACCAAGTTTGTGGGCCCGCTCACCTTCCGTGCGCTCACCAACGAGCCCGTTGCCGTGGGCCTATTCGACGATCCCTCCGACCCCATCCACCATATCTCGCTGGCACAGGAGCCCGATCTGGTGGTCGTGGCGCCCGCGACGGCTAATATCATCGCCAAGATGGCCAACGGTATCGCCGACGACCTCATCTCCACCACGCTGCTAGCCACGCCGCGACCCATCGTGATTGCGCCGGCCATGAACAATGGCATGTGGAAGGCGCCGGCCACGCAGGCCAACATGGCCACGCTGCGCGACCGCGGCGTGCATGTGGTGGGACCCGGCAGCGGCTACCTTGCCTGCGGCGACGTGGACACGGGACGTATGAGCGAGCCCGAGGACATCGTCGAGGCTGTCTGTGAGGTGCTTAACCCCGCGCCTCAGGACCTTGCGGGCAAGCGCATCGTAATCACCGCCGGCCCCACGCACGAGCCGATCGATCCCGTGCGCTTTATTGGCAACCGGTCGTCGGGCAAGATGGGCATCGCCCTGGCGGGGGAGGCCACTCGCCGCGGTGCTGCGGTCACGCTTGTGTTGGGCCCGACATCGCTCGATGTTCCCCGCGCCGTGGAGTGCGTACGCGTGCAAACCGCCGCAGAAATGCTGCAGACGGCTCTGAGCGCCTTTCAGACGGCCGATGCGGCCATTTGCGCGGCAGCCGTCGCCGACTACACTCCAGCGGCCCCAGCGGACCATAAGCTCAAAAAGGCCAACGAGCGCCTGGATCGCATCGAACTGGTCGAGACGGTCGATATTTTGGCCGAGCTCTCGCGCCAGAAGGGCGAGCGATGCGTGATCGGATTTGCGGCCGAGACCGATAACGTTGTCGAGTACGCAGAGCGCAAATTGGCCCGCAAGGGGTGCGATGTAATAATCGCCAACGATGTCTCACGCACCGATTCGGGCTTTGGGACCGACACCAACAAGGCCTGGATTGTGAGCACAACGGGTACGCAAGAACTTCCCGTACTAACAAAACCCCAGCTCGCAGATACAATTTTGGACTTGCTTCAAAAATTGTAAAAAAGTTCTTGCACAAGTCTAAAGTTTCGGGTTAATATAGTCCCTGTTGCGAGCGAGAGCAGAGCAACAAACAAAAGCTTCGGGACGTGGCGCAGCTTGGTAGCGCACTTGACTGGGGGTCAAGGGGTCGCTGGTTCGAATCCAGTCGTCCCGACCAGAAGTTTGCAGGTCAGGCACCTAGTGCCTGACTTTTTTTATTAAGAATCAACGGCGTAAGCAACAAAGAATCAACAGCTTTCTTGATCGATACCTTCGCTCAACAAAAACCTGTACGTCAGCCTCCAATTACGAGAATTTTCGACATGTTTGGAGGCTGATGTACACAAATGCAGAATCCCAAGCAGCTCAGAGGCAACCTTCACATGTCTGGACTCTCTATGGCCGCGCTGGATAGACATCGCTAGAACGGGTATAGTATCGAAAGTTTTGTCGTTTACCAGCGGGGGAGTCCTGTGGGCATCAAGAAGAAGATCAAAAAGGAGCTTATCGGCACTTCCGATTACCCGTCGAATAAGATCTTTACGATCTCCAATTTCATCACTTTTACGCGCCTGGTCCTCACGCTCGTCTTCCTGTACCTGTTTGTGACGGACAACAACCGTGTCGTCGCCATTGTCATCTATGCCATCGCGGCTTCCACCGACTGGATGGATGGCCAGATTGCCCGCATGACCAAGACGGTTTCGTGGCTCGGCAAAGTCATGGACCCCATCTGCGACCGCGCGCTATTGTTTACCGGCGTACTGGGCCTGGTGGTCCGCGGCGAGCTTCCCATCTGGGTCTGCGTGCTCATTATCGGCCGCGATATCTACCTAGGCATCGGCACGCTCATCGTGCGTCACTACCACCGGCGCCCCATCGATGTTGTCTTTCCCGGCAAGATTGCCACGGCACTGCTCATGACCGGCTTCTCGCTCATGCTGCTTGGGTTCCCCGTCATCGACGGCTGGCATCTGCTGCCCGCCACGTTCACGGCATTCCCAGGCCTCAACGGCAGCTCGGTGCCCCTCGGCATCTTCTTTGTATACGGCGGCGTCATCTTCTCCATGCTCACCGCTGTCATCTATTCCATTAAGGGAGGGGTGGCCATTAAACAGGCCATCGCGCATCCCGAGGACGAGGACATCGACTTTCTTAACCCCGAAATCGAAGACTAAGTCGTTGGGGTATGATTACGTACGGTACATTTTTTGCGGCACGTCCGCGTTAGATAGGGGTTGTCATGGACAACAAGGTTAACAATATGCCTCAGAACGATAAGACTGCGGACGCTACCTGCGTTTTCCGTGTTCCTTCGAGCGATGTCACCGTTCCCGACCTTATGGCCAACGTGCGCATCACCGCTCCGGTTCTGTCCATCGTCAAGGGTCCGCAGACCGGTGCTGCCTTCGAGCTCGAGGACGACGTGACCACCATCGGCCGTGATCCCGCGAACGGTATCTTCCTCAACGACATGACTGTCTCGCGCAGCCACGCACGCATTATTCGCGAGGGTCTGGGAGCCCGCATCGAGGACCTGGGTTCGCTCAACGGCACCTGGGTCGATGGTGCTATCGTCAACGGTGCTCCGCTGCACGACGGTTCTTCCGTTCAGATCGGTACGTTCACGCTCATCTACCACGAGAGCACGCCGGAGCGCATCGAAACCGGTGAGTAGGTAATGGCCGAACGCAATTATCTGAGTATCGGCCAGGTCGTCAATCTACTTCGAGGCGCATACCCCGATCTATCGAACTCAAAAATTAGATTTCTAGAAGATGAGGGGCTCATCACCCCTCATCGTACG
This sequence comes from uncultured bacterium, assembly GCA_905215835.1. Lineage (GTDB taxonomy): Bacteria > Actinomycetota > Coriobacteriia > Coriobacteriales > Coriobacteriaceae > Collinsella. Next base: position 2,931 of record CAJMRR010000072.1, read on the forward strand.
CCTAAGGGGTATCGCCAGTACTCCAAGGAAGACGTTGATCGTCTCGAGGTCATCCTGCACCTGCAGAAGACCCGCTACATGCCGCTCAACGTCATTAAACAGCGCTTGGAAAACGCAACGGACCTGTCCACTTTGGCTTACGAGGTGGGTCTTCTGTCCGATGTTCCGCTTAAGACGGAGCCCAAGGAAACCAAGCAAAAGCTGCATCCCATCGAGACCATTCCCGACATGCTCGGTGTTGAGATTTCGTTTATCCGCTCCCTTGCCGAGAACGATCTTATCCGCATCATCAAGAGCCCACAGAACCGTGAGCTCGTCGATGGCCGAGATTTCCCGATTATCCGTTACTGCTCGGAGCTGTCGCGCTTCCACATTGAGCCGCGCAACCTGCGTCAGTACGTATCGTCGGCAAATCGCGAGTCTTCGATGTTTGAGCAGGTTCTCGTGAGCATGCTCGGCATGGATACCTCCGATGATGAGCGCGACGCCAAGCTCGAGCGCGCTTTTAAAAAGCTGCACGACCTCACCGAGGGTGTGCACACCGCGCTCCTTAAGAACCGTGTTTTTGAGTCGCTCAACGCCGTGGTCGAGGACGCTGACATCGATGCTCTCGATGAGGAGATCGCGCGTTCCGAATCGACCAAGGCTAAAAGCGATGCGACAAGCGTCCCCGCGGTTGCCGCGCACGACGAGTCGCTCGTGCAGCCGTCCAAAGTCGTCGTCCCCTCGCAGAGCTCGTCTGCTAACACGGGCAAATAACCGCCGTTCACCCGGCAATCCATGAAAGGTCACCCATGTACGACTTCGAATCTCATATCGTCGATATCCCCGACTATCCCGAGCCCGGAGTCGTCTTTAAGGACATCACGCCGCTCTTTGGAAATCCCGAGGCCCTGAAGACCATGGTGGATGCCCTGGCCGAGCATTTTGCCGACATGGGCATTACCAAGGTCGTAGGACCCGAAGCCCGTGGCTTTATGGTCGGTGTGCCCGTGGCCGTCGCCCTGGGTGCCGGCTTTGTTCCCGCACGTAAGCCGGGCAAATTGCCGCGCAAGACGGTAAGCGAGAGCTACGAGCTCGAGTATGGAACGGATTCTATCGAGATCCATGCCGATGCCATCAGCTCTAAAGATACCGTGTTGATTCTGGACGACTTGGTCGCGACGGGCGGAACTGTCGAGGCAACAGGTAAACTGGTGCGAGATATGGGCGCAAAGCTTGTAGGTTACGGTTGTATCCTTGAGCTTGCGTTTCTCAACCCGCGCAAGAAGCTCACGCCTTCTAACGACGACGTTGAGCTCTTTAGTCTGGTAACGGTGGACTAGCCGCTACCCTTAGATACCGGAAAGGAAGCTACATGCGCACAGCAAACACGCACAGAAACATGGCACGCTGCGCTGCTACGGCAACCCTCGCTTGTGTTTTGGGCCTGGGCCTCGCGGCTCCTGCCTATGCCGATACCGCATCCGACCTTGCCGCTGCCCGTACCAAGCTCGAGCAGATTGGCACCCAAACCCAACAAATTCATGAAGAACTCTCCGCACAGACGCAGGAGCTTGATCAGACTGCAGGCGAGATCACGCAAAAGCAGCAAGAGATTGCGGAGGGTCAGGCAAAGCTTTCGAGCTATGTTGCCGGTGAGTACAAGACCGGCGGTCTGAGTCTCCTTCAGGTTCTGACGGGCGTCGACGATCTGGGCGACATGCTCAACCGTCTGTTCTACTACGGTAAGGTGTCCGACAAGCAAGCCCAGACCATTCAGGAGGTCAAGGACCTTAAGCAGCAGCTCACCGATAAGCAGACCGAGCAGGAGAAGAACGTCGCCGCGACGCAGAAGAAGGTCGACGAGCTCAATGCCCAGCAGGCTGAGGCCCAGAGTGTCGTGAACTCCCTGGATTCACAGCTGCAGGCCGAGCTTGCTGCCGAGGCCGAGGCCAACGCCGCGCTGCAGGCCGGTATCAACGCCAGCACCGCCGAAAAGGCCACGGTGAGCAACGACACCGCCGGTACGACTGAGAACACAAACAATGGTGGCGGTACGACCAACAACGGCGGCGGCAACACGCCTGCGCCCGCGCCCGCTCCTGCCCCCACGCCGCAGCCCGTTACGCCCGCTCCGACTCCGACGCCTTCCGCACCGAGCGGGTCCGTTGACGGCGGTACCGTTGTTTCGCGCGCCTACAGCAAGCTCGGATACGCTTATTCCTGGGGCGGCATTGGACCGAACAGCTTTGACTGCTCCGGTTTTGTAAGCTATTGCCTCACGGGCCGCTACTGCCGCCTGGGCACCACCGGCACCTTCATGGGTTGGACCCGTGTGTCCGATCCGCAACCCGGCGATGTTGTGGTTAACTCCTACCATACAGGCATCTATATCGGTAATGGTCAGATGATCCATGCTTCCGACTACAAAACGGGCGTCATCATCAGCTCCGTCGCCGCTGGCATGAACAACAATTACATTTTCGTCCGCTACTAATTTATTATTGCAGCGAACGAACGTGGGCCTCGCGATCTTGAGTCACGAGGCCCATTCTTTTTCCCTACCGTTTGCCATAAAATCAGGACGGCTATCTAGTATTCAAAACTAGATAGCCGTCCAATCAATCAAAAAGATGGCTATAATTGTTGGGGAACAATTAGAAAGGACCCTCAATGAGCTGGGCACTTATCTCCGATTCGAGCTGCAATCTTCGCGATTGGCAACCAACCGCACCTCATACCACCTTTACATTTGCACCCCTTAAGATCCGAGTGGGGGAGCGTGAATTCGTTGACGACCTCTCGCTCGATGTTCACGAGCTCAATTGCGCCGTGCAGGCGGAGTCGAGCGCTTCTTCGAGCGCCTGTCCAAGCGTAGGGGAGTGGGCCGAACTCTTCAGGCTTGCCGACAAAACAATCTGCATGCCCATCTCCGAGGGCGTATCGGGAAGCTACAATGCCGCGGCCACCGCACGTGACATGGTGCTTGCCGAGGAGCCCAACCGTCAGATTCATTTGGTTAACTCGCGAGCCGCAGGTGGCAAAATGGATCTGATCTTCTTGCTGTTCGACCGCTATCTTGCGAGCAACCCGGATGCCTCCTTTGAGGACGCCTGCGCTTACTTCGATAGCTTGGAGCAGAACAGCAAGATCCTCTTTAGTTTGTGCAATTACGAAAACCTTGCGAAGGCCGGACGTATCCCCAAGGCGGCCGGAGTTATTGCCAACAAGCTCAATATCCGCATTTTGGGCACGGCGAGCGAAGCGGGCAAAATTGAACTCGTTGGGCACACGCGTGGAGAAAAGAAGATGCTTGGCAAGATTGTCGATACCATGGAGGCCGAAGGCTTTACTGGCGGCGAGGTCATTATCGACCATGTCGAGAATGAGACGGGCGCCCAGGCACTTGCCAGCCGCATTGTGGAGCATTGGCCAGGCTCCAAGACTATCATCATGCCCTGTAACGGGCTAGATTCATACTATGCCGAGATGCACGGCCTCATCATCGGCTACGGCATGGGCGTGGCTTCGGGTCGATAACGTTCAACCAAGCAAAAACACGGGCGGGACAAAGTGACAGATGGCTCTTTGTCCCGCCCGTTTTATACATTGACTAGCTATTAAACCCATTGAACTTAAGGTAGCTCATCAGGTACGCCTTCGATACAAAAGACGAAACCGCACTGCGTACGAGCAGCGATTCGCGCGTAACCTGGTGTGCGGTATCGGGCACGGGAGTCTGCTCGACGGAAAACGCCGCACGAATCGATGCCTCAAGTTGATCGACTACATAATCGAAAGCCGTCGGAGCGTCATAGCTCAAGCGCTGAATATTAAAGAGCGCCTGAACCGCAGCGATGGGCAGCACCTGCTTAAAGATACAAATGGCGATAAGACGCGCAATCTGCTCACGGCCATACTGTTTTTTAACCGGAGCGGGAACGAGGCCGACCTTGACGTAGTTATTGATCATTGAAGGCGTGATAACGGGCTGCTCTACGCAAATCGAAAGCGGCTCCATCCACAGCGCAACATATTCAATAACCTGATCGCGATAGAGCGTTACGTTGGGCAGCTGGTCATAGCGTGGCAGGCTCAACGCGTTGAGTTTACCCACCATATCGGACTGAATAAATGCATCCGGCAGCACCGTCGGCTTAATATCCTCCGGCTTAATGCTGGCCGATGTATCGGACATCGGGATAACATGCTTGACGTGGTTCATATGGGGCCTCCGTTCGTTTTCTATATTGTATTCTAGGTTATCTAGTTTTGCATACCACATAGCCGCAAAGTAAAAGTGGTTGGATAGCACACTGATGCACCGTCCAACCACTTTGTTTAAAGAAGCCAACCTTACATAAGATATATTATCGTACTTATCCGCGTAGGAAAGCGTATGCGCTGGTTGCTGCTATGGCTCCGTCCGAAACGGCGGTCACAACCTGGCGTAAACGCTTGGAACGGATATCGCCGGCTGCGAATAATCCGGGCGTACGGGTGGCCATCGAATCGTCGGTAACAATGCCGCCGTCCGTAGCCAGATCGACTAGGTGCTCAACGAGCTCGATGTGTGGCTGCGTGCCCGCAAAGACAAAGATGCCAAAAGAGCCAGGTTCAAAGGACTCAGCGTGCATTTCACCAGTCGCATTGTCCTTGAATGTAATTGTCGTAGGCATCGCTTCACCAGAAAGCTCAACAATACTAGTTTGGTACCTAACTGAAATATTGTCCTTAGCAAGCACCTTATTCACAACGCCCTCGGGTGCACGGAACTGATCGCGACGCAGCACGATGGTCACGCTGCTGGCAATGTCGGACAGGAACAGCGCCTCCTCGCATGCCGAATTGCCACCTCCAATAACAAAGACCTGTTTGCCACGGAAGAACATGCCGTCACACGTCGCGCAGTACGAAACGCCACGACCGCGATACTTGTCTTCGCCAACAAAACCCGCAGGACGCGGCGTGGCGCCCATGCACGCAATGACGCTCTTGGCCGCTGTGTCGCCCATGTCATGATGGATGGTAAATTGAGCCGCATCGGCATCGTAATCGACGCCCGTCACCATACTCCATTCAACCTGAGTCCCCAGGCCTTCAGCATGCTGTTGGAACCGCTCACCAAGTTCGGCCCCGCTCAGTAGCGGAATGCCAGGATAATTCTCGATCTCGTTGGACGTGGCGATCTGTCCGCCCGACATGCCCTGCTCAAGGACAGTCGTCGACAGGTTGGCACGCGCCGCATAAATGGCGGCAGCATAGCCCGCAGGGCCGCCGCCGATGATCGCAACATCGATTGTCTGATCGGTAGTCATGAAGAGTCCTCTCATCGAAACGTTGTCGTTCTTTGCGCTCATACCCAAATTTACGTGAACGTGACACTCATGCACTACAATGATAAAACCGTGTTACAACGTCGAAGGGGAGTTATCGATGGATCAGACGCAGACGAGCGACGACGCTCCCCTGCTCACGCACAGCACTCCCCAATCAGAGCAAACCACGCTCTTGACTCAGCAAAAACCTCTCGTGACCATCGTGCACGCCTCGGTCGGTTCGGGTCACAAGGCCGCCGCAAATGCGATTGCGCAAGCATTCGACCTCATCCGCGGCACCAATGGCATCCCCGAGGATGTTGAGATTGAAGTGCTCGATATCCTTGATTTTGGACGTATTAAATTCGACGGCAATAAGACCGCGGCTTCTTTTACGGGAGCCACGCGCCCCATTTATGACCTGACCTGGCGATATACGCTTACGGGACATCTTCTCTGGGGTGGCGGCACGGCATGGTCGCGAATTATGTTCCCCGCCTTCAACGAATATATTCGTAACCGCAGGCCCATAGCCGTGGTCGCAACGCACATCACGGCAGCCAATGTTGCCGTGGGCGCCCGCGTAATTACGGGTATCGATTATCCGGTTATCTGCGTACCGACCGACTACGAAGTCGAGGGCTGGTGGCCCCACAAGGACACCGATCTGTTCTGTGTTGCCAACGAATTTATGGCCGAAACGCTGCGTCCGCGCAAGGTACCCGAGTCAAAGATTCGCATTACCGGCATTCCTATTCGCGCCGGATTCGACACGGATTACGACCGCGAGGAAGAGCTAGCCAAGTTCAACCTCCCCACCGACAAGACCGTCGTGTTGGTAATGGCCGGTGCCAGCTTGCCTCAGCCTTACGTCCGCTTTCGCGCGGCGATGGACCGCACACTCCCCTTCCTGCGCAGCTTCGAAGACATGCACTTTGTCTTTTTGCCCGGCAAAGACGTGGAGTATGCCACCCGGCTGAAGACGCTCTTCAATGCCATGAAGCTCGAGAACGTCACGGTGTTGGACTATGTCGACGACATGGCAGCCCTCATGCACGGCTGCGACCTGGCAATCCTCAAATCGGGCGGACTCACGGTCACCGAGTGTCTCTGCGCACATCTGCCGATGATCCTGCTGGGCAAGTCATATGGCCAGGAAAAAGCCAACACCACTATGCTCACCGGCATGGGCGCCAGTATGCACGTCACCACGGCACGAGAGCTCATCGTGACGTTGCGACATCTCCACGATCATCCGGAGTCGCTCAAGGCATTGCTCATCAATGGCGAAGTACTACGCCGCCCCCACGCAGCCGAAGACATCGCCGTTGCCACCATGGAACTCGTAGGCAAACCCCAAAAGCGCAAACGAGCCTTCTGCCGCTTCTACTGGGGCGGTAAACCTGCGCATATCCGCTAGAGTCTTAATGTCCGCTGCTCGGCGGGAGCCGCCCATATATCATTCCATGCTCAAACATTCTCGCTGCGCTGCGAAACTGCGCGTGGAACGATATATGGGCGGTTCCCGCCGAGCAGCTACGTTTACGTGCTAACAGCTATGCCAGATTCCCTACCATTAGAACCTGCAAAGGAGAAACCGGAAAAAATAAATATAGTAAGCCGATGCGAGAAAGGAGGTTTTCCTTTATCGCATCGGCTTACTAGAAAGAAAGGCTTTTATTTTTCAAGCGAGTAACCGCCCGCCCGCCTCTCACACATATCGTTCCACGCGCAGTTTCGC
>CAJMRR010000073.1 GCA_905215835.1 uncultured bacterium
GCCCGCCGCGAGGAAGCCTACGTGTCCACCTCGCAGCTCCGCCGCTTCACCCTGCCCGATTCGGCGCCCATTATGCGCCGCGTCATGGGCTTTCTGTCTGACCAGGCCCGCACACTCATCCATGCCGGCGTGTCGCGCGACCGCATCTGCATCGATCCTGGCCCGGGCTTTGGTAAGTCGGCTAACGAGGACATCGTCATCCAGCGCGAGACTGCCAAGATGGCGTCACTGGGCTATCCGCTCATGTGCGCCGTGTCGCGCAAGCGCTTTGTGGGCGCCGTCTCGGGCGTGACCGAGGCCGCCGAGCGCGATGCCGCTACGTTTGGCGTGTGCCTGGGCGCCATCCAGGCCGGTGCCAACATCGTGCGCGTGCACGACGCCGCGGGTTTTGCGCAGTTCCTAAACGGCTACTGGGCGGTTGCCAAGCCACAGCCGCGCCGCGCGTTTGTGGCCGTGGGCTCCAACCTGGGGCATCGCTGCGACAACATCCGCGCCGCACGCGAGATGATCGCCGAGATTCCACTCACCTGCGTGTCTAACTCCTCCAAGATTTACGAGAGCGAGCCTGCCTACGAGACGCGCCAGGACGCGTTTGCCAACGCCGTCATCGAGATCAAGACCGAGCTTGCGCCGCTGGTGCTGCTCGACGAGCTCATGAAGATCGAGGCCGAGCTGGGACGCGACCGCTCCAAAAAGGCCAAGGCCAACGGTCCGCGCACCATCGACCTGGACCTGCTGTGGATGGACGGCGAGACCCACGGCGGCAAAAAGCTGCGCCTGCCGCATCCGCTGATCGGCGAACGCGATTTTGTGCTGGTGCCGCTCGAGGACCTGATGCACGACCCGGCGCGGTTCTTCCGCTACAACGGCGTCGAGGTCAAGGAGCCCGAGGGCCGCGTGGGCCATATCGTGGGCGAATTGGGGCGTATGTAGATGATCGAGATGAATGCTGTTGCCGCTGGCACCGAGCTCGACGCGGCGCGCGACGCGGGCCGCGAGGGCATGTCCGCGGGCTGGTGCGCGTGGAGCGCGGGCGATGCATCGCTGATGTTTTCGCTGGTCGTGCGCCCCGATGTGAACATGCACGCCTTCCACGGCCTGCCGTTTGTGGCCGCAATGGGTATGATGGACGCGCTCGCGGGCACGGCCGCAACGCCGGGCCTGGGGCTTGCCGGCAAAGTGGGCATCCAGTGGCCGAGTGACATCGTGTGCGGCGCGCCCGCGTTTGAGACGTCGCTCGCGCGCGTCGCCGTCAACGGCGGTGCCGGTGCCGCGGGCATGTTCGGTGCCGTGACGGTGGATATTGAGCATTCGGCACTGAGCGAGCTTGGCGTGGATATGGCTGACGAAGCGCTGGTCGAGGCGCTGGCCGCCGCCGTGTTGACCCGCGTGGATGCCTGGGCGGTTGTCGCCAACACGCCACAGGGTGCTGCCGGTCCGCTGGCCCCCGTGCTGGGCGAGTACTTCGACATGGTGCCGCTGCTCGGTCGCCAAGTTGCGGCGGTGTCGCCCAACGGCTTGCCGCTTGCGGTCGGTGTGTTTGCGGGCCTGGACATCTGGGGCCGCGCGACCATCAAGACCGATGCCGGCGAGCAGGAGTTTCCGCCCGAGGCCGTACGGATTCGCGGGCTGTAACGCGAGCCGCCCGCGCCCAAAGATAACGATGACAACAAGACCCTCCTCGGCCTGTGCCGGGGAGGGTTTCGCCTGTCTGAGGAATAGGTTTGGCGAGCCTTTGCGGGGACTGTGGCATCGGGCGTGTTCGATTTAAGCCCCTGCTCTATCCCAGCTCCTGCATGCGGCGGTAGATTTCGCAGATACCCTTGATGGTGAGCTGTCCGTCGACCACGTCGAAGGCATCGGTCGAATCGGCGACGATGCCGGCGAGACCGCCTGTGGCGATAACGGTGGCGTCCTCGCGCCCCAGCTCGCGCTTCATGCGCGCGACCAGGCCTTCGGCCATGGCGGCGGCGCCCATCACGGCGCCGACCTTGATGCATTCCTCGGTGTCGCGGCCGATGGCGTGCTCGGGCGCCTCGAGCGGCACGCTGGCGAGCTTGGCGGCACGGGCGGCAAGCGCGTCCATGGAGATGCGAATGCCCGGCGCGATCGCTCCGCCAATGTAATAACCGCCCTCATCAATGACGTCGATATTGGTTGCGGTGCCAAAGTCCACCACGATCGCCGGCGCGTCGTAGAAGGTCTCGGCAGCGACGGCGTTGGCGATGCGGTCGGCGCCTACGGCTTGGGGACGCGCCGCGCGCAGCTTGGTCACCGCGGCCGTCTGCGGCCCGATGACGATGGCGTCCGCGGCAATGCGGTCGGCCACGGCGTGCCATTCGCGCGAGAGCTGCGGCACCACGCCGGCAAAGGCGATCGCGTCGACCGCGTCGAGCGAAAGGCCGTACATCTTAAAGAAACCCATCAGGCGCACATGGATCTCGTCGGCGGTATAGGAGCGGTCGGTGGGCATGCGCCACGACTGCACCAGCTCGTCTCCGTCAAACAGGCCCATGGCCGTCTGCGTGTTTCCCATATCGATAGCGAGCAGCATGTCTACTCCCAGTGTTGGCATAAAAGGACGCGCACCATTGTATACGTGCCGTCGACGGCGCTCGGCCGCGATTCGTTTACGGTGATAGGGGCTGAGGGGTTTTAAATATGAAGGAATTATGCTCTACGAGATTTTCCTTGCCGTTTACCGAACTCCCGCGTAATATTCTTTCTCGCGCACATGAGGCGCCCAGACATTGCGGGGTGGAGCAGTCTGGTAGCTCGCCGGGCTCATAACCCGGAGGTCGTAGGTTCAAATCCTGCCCCCGCGACCAAGAACTTGCAGCTCGTCGGCCTAGCCGGCGAGCTTTTTTGTTATTTCGGGGCCGTGTTTTCGGTCCAATTCTCGGCCTCTCAATCAAAATCTCGATCTGTAACATCTAGACCCGATTTGGGCGGCTAGGTGTTACAGATCGAGATATACCGGTGGTTTGGGTCGTGTTTGTCTAAATCTGTAACACGAGGGACGGATTTTGCCGAGTTGTTGTTACAGATTTAGATTTTCTAGCAGGAGGGTTTGGTTTGTCTCGATCTGTAACAGATAGGGGCCAAAAGTGGGCCTAGCTGTTACAGATCTAGACTGTTGAGGATGGGCCAAGAGGAATGTCTCGATCTGTAACAGTAAGACCCGGTTTTGTCGCGTAACTGTTACAGATTGAGACAAACCGACGGGCCGCCACGCCCCATCCACCAGCCGCCACCTGATATTCGCCGATTTTCGTTGTGCCGCTGTGCCCCCATGCCATATCCTCTAGACAACTACGTGGCATCATCGCCGTCGCGCCTACAAGAGAGGAATGTCCATGACCGCACCTGCATCCAAGCTGCTCCAGCCCATTACGGTTGGCCCCCTTGAGCTCAAGAACCGCATTATGTTCCCGCCGCTGACCACCGGCTACGAGGAGCGCGACGGCTCCATTGGCGAGCGCAGCCTGGCTTTTTACGAGCGCCTGGCCCGTGGCGGCGTGAGCTACATCGTCATCGGCGACGTAGCTCCCGTCATGACCGCGAGCCCCACGCCCAAGCTGGCGACCGATGCCCAGATCCCCACGTTTAAGGCACTGGCCGACGCCGTCCACAAGCACGGCGCCAAGGTCGCGCTGCAGCTGTTCCACCCCGAGTACGACGTGCCCGGTGTCGGCCGCATGGTCATGGGATCCATGGCCGCTGCCAAGGCCGCGCAGGAGGCCAAGGCCGCCGGCGACGAGGAGACCTTTGCCGCCAAGATGGCCGAGTCCAACGAGATCCGCAATCAGGCCTACGCCAAGCTGCACCACGACATGCAGCACTTTGTGAACGAGGCGAGCGTAGAGCAGCTTACCCAGATCAAGGAGGCCATCGCTGCCTCGGCCGCTCGCGCGCAGCAGGCCGGGATCGATGCCATCGAGGTCCACGGCGACCGTCTGGTGGGTTCGCTGTGCTCGGCCATCCTCAACCAGCGCACCGACGAGTACGGCGGCTCGTTCGAGAACCGCGTTCGCTACGCGCTGGAGGTCGTCGCTGCCATTAAGGAAGCCGCGCCGCAGCTGATGGTGGAGTACAAGCTCCCCGTGATCATGGAGAACCCCGACGGCACGCCGCGCGGCAAGGGCGGCCTGCAGCCCGACGAGGCCTGCGAGTTCGCCAAGCTGCTCGAGGGCGCGGGCATCGACATGATCCAGGTCGCGCAGGCCAACCACACCGGCAACATGGGCGACACCATTCCGCCCATGGGCGCCATGCCCTACAACTGGACGCTGCCCGTGGCCGAGCGCGTCAAGGCCCTGGTCTCCGTGCCGGTGGCAACCGTCGGCCGTGTTGTCTCGGTCGAGGCCGGCGAGAAGATTCTGGAAGACGGCGCCGCCGACATCATCGCCTATGGCCGCTCGCTCATGTGCGACCCCGACATTGCGCTGAAGGCCGCCACGGGTGAGCCTATCCGCGAGTGCCTCAACTGCAACAAGGGCTGCGTCGATGCGATTCAAAACCGCAAGTACATCTCGTGCGTGCTCAATGCCGAGAACGGTGACGAGGCGACCATCGCCATCAAGCCGGGCGAGGGCGACAAGAAGATCGCCGTGGTGGGCGGCGGCATCGCCGGCCTGGAGGCCGCACGCGTGGCGGCCAAGCGCGGCTACGACGTGACCATCTACGAGGCGAGCGATCATCTGGGCGGCCAGATTGTGCTGGCGGCTGCGCCTCCGCGCAAGGACGAGATCATGCGCTCGGTCGAGTACTACGAGAAGATTCTGCCTGGCCTGGGCGTGAAGGTTGAGCTCAGCCATGCCGCTACCGCTGAGGACCTCAACGCCGCCGACGCCGCGATTGTGGCCGTGGGCGCGCACGACGTGGTCATCCCCGTTCCGGGCGCCGACTCGGAGAAGGTCGTCTCGAGCTGGGACGTGCTGGCCGGCAAGGCGGAGCTCACGGGCCGCGTCGTCGTCATTGGCGGTGGCCTGGTGGGCACCGAGACTGCCGAGTATCTGCTGCAGCACGGCTGCGAGGTGGCGATCGTGGAGATGCTCGACAAGATTGCCGCGGGCGAGTCCGAGACCATTCTGCCGCTGATCATGAGCGACTTTGCAGAGCACAACGTGGAGCAGCACGTGAAGACCCGTCTGACCGCCATTACCGACGAGGGCGTGGAGGCTGTTCGCACCACCGAGGACGGCGCCGAGGAGCCGGTGAAGATCGCCTGCGATTACGTGGTGATGGCCGTGGGCTCCAAGGCCAACGCGTTTGACCTGGATGGCGTGACGGTGCCCGTGACCTGCGTGGGCGACTGCTCGGGCGAGCGCACCGCCGACATTGCGAGCGCCATTCGCACGGCGTATCACGCGGCCAACGAGCTGTAGTTAACTTCGCGGCCAGGCGGGGCGGTAGCACGGATTCGTCTCGCCCGGCTGTGTCCCGTCGGGTGTCAACCGGTGCGGGGCCTGCAAGCGCAGCAGGTCCCGCCCTTTTTGTTTTGCTCCGGTGGATGGCAATGCGCGGTAATCATGAGGAGTGAGGACGTCTACTGCCTTGCAGATCACTCAAAATTATTGGGGGAGGGGTTAATAACTATATCCTCTATACCAAAGGACATAAAGAGATGCCAATTTTGCTGACAAGCGAATGACGATTAGCTGCGAGTCAGCTACCAGCGTAAATAATCGATAAAGAAATGTCGTAATTTGGTGTCAAATGCCCAGATAACGCCGCGTCTATTTTAATTAACTACTTTGAGCAAACAGCAAAATGCTACTATCTAGCGTGCACGTAAGAAAGCAGATTAACGGTTAAGGCTAAGAAGTGGCAGGTATGTCGGAAGCAACTAGGACTCGCACGCATGCGCCCGAGGTTAGGCAGTGCGCCGTCGAGATCCTTCAAGAGGGGGTCGGTCACCGCGCCCTCGCCGCAAAGCTTGGCATTCCCCAGGCCACGGCTCGTCAGTGGGCCCGCGCATATGCCGTGGGCGGTGCCGACGCCGTGCTCAATGCGGGCGCTCGTCATCACACCTATTCGTACGACGTAAAGCTCGCCGTGGTTAAGGACCGTCTGGAAAACGGCCTGACGGTTCGCGAGGCCATGATTAAGCACAAGATTCCCAGCGAGTCTTCGGTCAAGGCTTGGTGCCGTCAGTATCGCGATGGCGGCGCCGATGCGCTTATCGATAAGCCGCGCGGTCGCAAGCCGCGCGTTAAAAAGGCGGAATAGCGAACGGGATGGTGCGCCCACAGGGGCGCATTTTTCTTGCCGCCCCTCTGCTCCAAAGCGGACGGACTCCTTACCCCGTACGCCTAAAACTCCCCAGTTGACCGAAAACCTGCCGCCGCTACTCCTCAATTGAGCTATAACGTTAAACAATTGCAGCGTTTTTGCATGGGGGAGTGATGGTATGACGCTACTGTATTTCCTTACCCTGTTTCCGCTGGTACCGGCGTTGGGCATGCTGCTCGCGCGCGGTGACCGCGCCCGCGATGCGGTGGGGCTCATGGGCTCCGGCATTATTATGGCGGTGACAGTTGTAGTCGCCGTCATGTTTTTTGGCACGGGTCCGCAGAGCTTTGAGGTTGCCCCCGGCACCTCGCATGTGCTCTCGATCATCAGCTCCGTCATCGATGTCATCCTGTGCGCCGTCATCCTGTACAGCGCGTACAAATATAGGAACGCGCTCACCACGGTGCTCGGCGTGGTGCAGCTGGTGGGTTCGGTTGCCTTTGCGACCATGACGCTGCCCGCGGCCGAAGCCGTCACCGCAACGCCGCTCTACCTAGACTACATGAGCGTAATTATGGTCCTCGCCGTCGGCATTGTCGGCAGCCTTATCTGCGTGTATGCCCTGGGCTACATGAAGGACTTCCAGGCTCACGACGAGCACGAGGCCGCGCTGCGCGGGCAGACCGCGCCCGACCGTCGCCCGCAGTTCCTGGCGCTTATGTTCCTGTTCCTCTCGGCCATGTTCGTCATCGTGACGAGCGACAACCTTGAGTGGCTGTTCTGCGGCTGGGAAATCACCACCGTGTGCTCGTTCCTCATGATTGGCTACACGCGCACGCCCGAGGCCATCAAGAACGCCTTTACCCAGATCATCCTCAACATGCTGGGCGGTATCGCGTTTTTGGCCGGACTCATGTACCTGCACGTTAACGGCATGCCGCTGACCATCTCGGGCATGATTGAGCTTTCCGGCGCCGGAACCGCGCAATCCGCGCTGCTGGTGATGCCGGTCATCCTGTTGTCGCTCGCCGCACTCACCAAGGCCGCACAGATGCCGTTCCACACTTGGCTGCTCGGTGCCATGGTTGCACCCACTCCCACGAGCGCCCTGCTGCACTCGTCAACCATGGTCAAAGCCGGCGTGTTCCTAATGGTCAAGCTGAGCCCGCTCTATGCTATCTATCCCGTAACCGGCTTTATGGTCACGAGTGTGGGCGCCATCACGTTTTTGCTCGCTGCCCTCATGGCCATCTCGCAGAGCAACGCCAAACGCGTGCTCGCGTACTCCACCATTTCCAACTTGGGCCTCATCAGTGCCTGCCTGGGTGTCGGCGCGCCCGAGGCCGTGTGGGCCGCCATCTTCCTGATCCTGTTCCACACGGTGGCAAAGTCGCTGCTATTCCTGTGCGTGGGCACGGCCGAGCATCATATCGGCAGCCGCAATATCGAGGACATGGACGGTATGTTCAGCCGCATGCCGCACCTGACACGCCTGATGATGCTGGGCATCATGGGCATGTTTGTGGCGCCGTTTGGCATGCTCGTGTCCAAGTGGGGTGCCCTGGTGGCGTTTGCGCAGACCGGCAACGTGCTCATGATCATGGTGCTTGCCTTTGGCTCGGCCGCGACGTTCTTCTTTTGGGGCAAGTGGCTTGCCAAGCTTTCGGGCGTCGACCCCACGGCTCAAAACGTTGAGGTCAATGTCCATAAGACCGAATGGATGGCGCTCAACACCATCGCCGCGCTGCTGATTCTGTGCTGCGTGGCGTTCCCGGTTATCTCGAGTGGCCTGGTGTCGCCTTACTTGGCCATGGTGTTTGGCCGCGTGCCGTACGTTATTGGCAAGGACGCCATGTATCTGATGGTGGTCATCGTGGCGTTTATCGCCGTGGTGCTGCTGACGTCGTTCCGCGTGAGCAATAAGCCGCACGTCAACGTGTACCTTTCGGGCGTGGGAACCGATAAATATCGCCATTTCCGCGGCTCGATGGGACGCGAGGTGAAGGCCGAAAAGCGCAATTGGTACTCGGAGGACGCCCTTGGCGAGAAGCGTATTGGCCCCGCGGGTAGCGTCGTGTGCTGCAGCATTATCTTGTTTGCGCTGCTGTGTTGCGCGTGGATTGGGCCCGAGCGGCTTGCCATGAGCGCGCCCTCGGTGCTGCGCGGTAAGTATTTCGAGGGCTCGGGCGTCGTGGGCATTTTTATTGGCACCGTGGCGTTTGCCTTGCTGGCGCCGCTTGTGGGCGGCCTAATCGACGGCGTTGACCGTAAACTCTCGGCTCGCATGCAGGGCCGCGTGGGCCCGCGCCTGCTGCAGCCCTTCTACGACGTTGCCAAGCTGCTGCGCAAGGCCCCTGCCAGCGTAAACACCATGGACGACACCTATATGGCATGTGCGCTCATCTTTACCGTGGTGGGCGGCGGCATCTTTGTGTCGGGTTCCAACACGCTGCTGTGCGCCTTTATGGTGACGCTCGCCGCGATCTTTGTGGTGTTGGCGTCCGCCTCGACGCAAAGCCCGTTTGCCCAGGTCGGCGCTGATCGCGAGCTGCTGCAGGTTATGAGCTACGAGCCCGCCGTTCTGCTGATGAGCGTGGGCCTGTACCTTGCCACCGACAGTTTCGATTCCATTGCCGTGACGGGGCAGTCGGCCCCCATCATCGTGTACAGCGCGCCCATTTTCCTCGCGTTGCTCGCGGTGCTTACCATCAAGCTGCGCAAGTCGCCGTTTGACCTTTCGTACTCGCATCACGCGCATCAGGAGATCGTCCAGGGCGTCGCCACCGAGATGAGCGGCGGCACGCTAGCCAAGATGACCCTTATGCACTGGTGCGAGACCGTGCTGTTTTTGATGTGGGTGGGCATGTTCTTTGTTTGGGACAACCCGGTGAGCTGGATCGTGGCCCTGGTCGTGATGGCCGCGACGTACTTTGTCGAGGTGCTGATCGACAACACCTTTGCCCGCAGCACCTGGCGCAGCTGCTTTAAGCTCGGGTGGGGCGTGGCGCTGGTGTTTGGCCTGCTCAACCTTATGCCCATCCTCGTCGACGTATTTATTTAGGAGGCGGCATCCATGGATCATAAAATGTCGCGCTCGCCGTGGGTTATTCATTACGACGGCTCGAGCTGCAACGGCTGCGATATCGAGGTGCTGGCCTCGCTCACGCCGCTGTTCGATGCGGAACGCTTTGGCGTGGTCAACACCGGCAACCCCAAGCATGCGGACATCTTTTTGGTGACGGGGTCGGTCAATGCCCAGAACCTGCCCGTCGTGCGCCAGATCTACAACCAGATGCTCGAGCCCAAGTGCGTGGTGGCCTGCGGCATTTGCGCGTGTTCGGGCGGCGTATTCCGCGACGCCTATAACGTGATCGGCGGCGTGGACCGCGCGATTCCCGTGGACGTGTACGCGCCCGGGTGCGCCATCCGCCCCGAGACCGTGATCGATGCCATCGTGGAGGCGTGCGGCATCCTGGACCAGAAGGAGACCGTGATGCGCGCCGGCGGCGATCCGCTCACCGTGGGCGGTGCCGCCACCTGGGACGGTGGCGTTGAGCTGGGCGAGGACGGGTTTGTGGCCGCGGGGGCCGGGGCCAGTGTCGACGCAGGCGCGGCTGACGGTGGGCCC